>JAQBUS010000161.1 GCA_027623875.1 Pseudomonadota bacterium | reverse complement strand
AGGCGGTAGCGGACTTCCCGCTTTCTACACTCCCCCTGGTGTAGGCCCTATACTTGCAGACGGGACCGAACATAAAGATTTCGATGGTGAAACTTACATAATGGAAAAAAGTTTAGTAGCGGATCTTTCAATTGTAAAAGCCTGGAAAGCAGACGAAACAGGTAATTTGGTTTTCAGAAAAACAGCAAGAAATTTTAACCCACCAGCAGCTATGTGCGGTAAAATTTGCGTGGCAGAAGTTGAAGAAATTGTGCCTACAGGCTCTTTAGATCCCGACCTAATCCATTTGCCAGGGATATATGTACATCGAATAATCAAGGGCCATCATGAAAAACGTATCGAACAACGCACAATAAGAGAGGTTTTATAATGGCTTGGGATAGAAACCAAATGGCAGCTCGTGCAGCCAAAGAACTTCAGGATGGATGGTACGTTAATCTAGGGATTGGGATTCCTACATTGGTCTCTAACTATATACCAAAAGGAATTGAGGTTACTCTTCAATCAGAAAATGGGATGTTGGGAATGGGGCCATTTCCACTTGAAGAAAACTTGGATCCAGACCTAATTAATGCTGGAAAGCAAACTATCACCGAATTGCCTCAAACTTCGTATTTTGACTCTGCTCAAAGTTTTGGCATGATACGAGGTGGAAAAATAGCAATGGCAATACTAGGCGCGATGGAAGTAAGCGAAAACGGTGATCTAGCAAATTGGATGATTCCTGGAAAGCTAGTAAAAGGAATGGGTGGTGCAATGGACCTTGTCGCTGGCGTTGGCAGAGTTGTGGTAGTTATGGATCACACAAACAAACATGGTGAAAGTAAAGTTCTAAAAAACTGCACCCTGCCTTTAACAGGAAAAGCTGTAGTAGATAGGATAATTACTAACTTGGGTGTTTTAGATGTAGTAGAAGGCGGTTTGAAAATTGTAGAGACGGCGGAAGGTGTCACGTCTGAAGACCTAATTCGATCAACAGAGGCTACGATTATTACTCAGTAATTTTCTAAAAAAAATAAACTTTAATTATGAAGAATAAAATACATCAACACTATATTTTGGGGTCTGGGTTTTCTGTATGCCCGTCAACAGAAATAATTTGACCAGAGACAAACCTAGCCTCATCACTTGCTAGAAAAACCATCATATTGGCTATATCAACAGGCTCAACAAATGATTGCATAGAGGTCCCAGAAGCATATCCCTGATATACTTGATCTCGGGTCATGCCTTTTAAGATGGCTTCTCTTTCCAGAACAGTTTCCATGCGAGGCCCTTCGACCGCTCCAGGACAAACAGCATTAGACCTTATTCCGTGCGGGCCTAACTCCATTGCCATCGTTTTCATTAAGCCAATTATTGCCCATTTCGCTGCTGCATATGGAGAGCGATTTGGGTAACCGTAAATGCCCGCTGTAGAGGAAGTGAAAATAATTGATCCTGATGATACTTTTTTCATCATGGGTACAGCGTATTTACATACTAGAAATGAACCTTCTAAATTTACTCCTAGACAGCTTTTCCAGTCAGACAACTCTATATTTTCCACCAAACTAGTTGGACCAGAACTGCCCGCATTAGAACACAAAGCATCTAAATTTCCCCATTTAGTTTCAATTTCCTCAAATAAGGCACTAACTTGGTTCTCATTACTTACATCAACCTTCGACGTTAACCACTCTGCTGGAACGGCTTCGAGAGCTCTTTCATCAGAGTCGCATACCCAGACCTGATAACCTTTCTCAAAAAAAGTTTTAGCGATCACTTTGCCGATGCCAGCGGCTCCAGCTGTTACTAAGACACGTCTCATCTTTTTCCTATCCCTGCACCTGCACCCATCGGTATAGGGAGTTTAGAGTGAGCTATACTAATTTGACTTAAAACAGCGGCGACACTCTTGCTAGGCATTGAAGAGCGGCGCGTTTCTAAACTAACATGGATCAAGATATGTTCTCCCGTTGCCAAAACTCTTTCATTTGACATCATCGTATGAAACAAATGCAGTTTTTTACCTTTCCCTGACAAGCATTGGGTAAAAATACGTATCAAAGAACCGGCCTTAACTTCATCTAGGTGCCTTATATGAGTTTCCGCTGTGAAATAACTACTCCCAGAATTAATATAACTCGAATCACATCCTATAAGTTCCATGAACTTGTCAGTTGCATCGCCAAAAGCCTGGAGATACCGAGCTTCATTCATATGGCCATTGTAGTCCACCCAGTCCAAAGGAATAGCCCGAGAAAGTGTTTCAATCGGCGCCTGAAAATTATAATCATTATTACTAAGTAACCTATCTAAGTTTCTTAAGTGAGCACCAGCTCCCCAATTTTGATCTTTGAGAGATCGTAAAATTCCAACCAAATTATTATCTCGAATTCGTTCCAACTCCCTAATCGAGAATTTATCTGATTGTGCATCTGACTGCCCAGCAATTTTGTCAATTAAGTCTGGAGTGAGCTCTGGAACATCCATTAACTTTGTCCAGGGCCAACTTAAACAAGGGCCAAACTGCTCAATAAAGTGTCTCATTCCGGCTTCACCACCAGCAATTCGATAAGTCTCAAATAGTCCCATTTGCGCCCAACGCAACCCAAACCCAAATCTTATTGCATCATCTATCTCTTCGGTAGTAGCTATGTCGTCCTTGATAAGCCAAAGTGCTTCTCTCCACACAGCCTCGAGGAACCGATCCGCAATGTGAGCATCTATCTCTTTTCTTAAAAGAAGCGGGTACATTCCAATCTCAGATAATATTTTCTGAGCTCTACTGATCATAGGCTTTGAAGCATCAACAGCTGGAACTAATTCAATAAGTGGGAGCAAATAAACAGGGTTGAAAGGATGCGCAACCACCACTCTAGATTGGCTTTGAATTCCTCCATTAAGCTCTGATGGCTTATACCCCGAAGTTGAAGAAGCTATTATAGCATTCTTATCTGCAAACTTTAAAATTTCGTGATAAACTTTGTGCTTTAACGGTAATCTTTCAGGAACACTTTCCTGTATCCATTCGGCTCCTCTAACGGCATTCTCAATTGTATCACAAAAGTTTATCGAGCCTTCATCTGGTAATTTTACGTTGTAAAGGCCAGGTAAAGATCGTCGGGCATTCTCTAAAACTTCATTAATTTTTCTGTGGGCCTCCGGATCCATGTCAAAAATCTTAACATCCCACCCCATCAGTAAAAACCTTGCGGCCCAACCTGCCCCTATTACACCACCACCAATTATTGCTGACTGTTTTCCCAATTTGTTTCTCCATAATAATGTAGAAATTTAAAATTTAGCTAAACGGGAGCCCTCTTATTTAAACCCAGCTTTGCTCTAACTTCTGCTGGCTTAATCACGCGCGCACCCATTCTCTCGATTATATCAACGGCTCGTTCAACCAATGCCTCATTGGTTGCCAGAACACCCCTATCGAGAAACAAATTATCTTCTAATCCCACGCGAACATTCCCACCTGCCAAAACGCTTGCGGCAACGTAAGGCATCTGGTTTCGACCCAAAGCAAAAGCAGTAAAATTCCAATCGTTTGGTACATTATTTACCATTGCCATAAGAGTATTCAAATCGTCTGGAGCTCCCCATGGAACACCCATACATAATTGAACTAACCCAGGGGTTTTCAATATTCCCTCTTCAACTAATTGCTTAGCATACCATAAATGACCCGTATCAAAAGCTTCAATCTCAGGGATCACCCCTAAGTCTGTCATCATTTTTCCCATCTCACGCAGCATTCCAGGAGTGTTCGTCATTACGTAATCTGCCTCAGCAAAGTTCATTGTCCCACAGTCTAAAGTGCAAATCTCTGGTAAACAGTCAGCAACATGCGCAACACGTTCTTCTGCACCCGCCATATCCGTGCTATTAGAGAGTTGTAGTGGGTTTTCGGTTCCTCCAAAGACCATGTCACCACCCATCCCAGCGGTTAAATTAAGAACAACATCAACTTCTGAATCTCGGATCCTCTCAGTAACTTCTCTGTAATACTCTAGTTTACGCGACGGAGCTCCTGTTTCTGGATCCCTTACATGGCAATGGACAACTGCAGCTCCAGCTTTTCCTGCAGCTATTGCACTTTCAGCTATTTCTTTCGGAGAGCGTGGCACATTTCTGCTTCGCTCTTGAGTTCCTCCAGATCCGGTTACGGCACAGGTAATAAAAACTTCTCTGTTCATTGATAATGGCATAGAATTTCTCCTCAAAAAAACCCAAATGTTATTTTTGGTTTGTTAGCAACTGTATTTCCGATATCAAAAGCTATATCCGTCTTCCTAACAAAGTTTAAAAAATCAATACGGCATCGGATGCATTTTATGAACAGCATCGATTTCATCAATTATTTCTCTATTTAGAACCAGAGCATTATTTTTAATATTATACTCGAGTTGCTCTTTCGTAGTGGCTCCAACAATCGGTATCGCCTTAAAGGGTCTGGATTTAAACCAAGCCAAAGACATATGTATTAAATTCAAATTATATTTTTCGGCAATCTCTATGTATGCCTGAATA
>JAQBUS010000160.1 GCA_027623875.1 Pseudomonadota bacterium | reverse complement strand
TGATTTATAAAAAGTTAGAGCACAAAATTTAATGGATTTGATTTCACAACATAAGTCTTATTTGTAATGGTTCAGTGATTAAAATCAATTCAGAAGAAAAAGAGCTATAAGGGTTCGAAGATTAAATTTTCTTAAAAAACTGGTGCGTTAAAGATATAATTAGTATTTAATAAAGTTTAAAATATTACGTAACATCACTTTCAAGAAAGCAATTTTTCTACGGCATTAATATCATCCTTAGGATGTAGAGCTAACTTAGTGCAGTAAGCTATTGTTATATTGTAATATTATTTTTAATCTTCACTATCGCCGTCTCCGGCGTCCAACTGTATCACCAGTCTGTTTTTGGTTGAAATTTACGGTTGGCAGCTCAAAAAGGGACTTGAGAATTGGAAATGGTTCTGAAGAGTTAGGAATATTTGAGGCATTAACAAAATGTTCCTGGAATTTTGGTTCTAAAGCCGTTTCAATCTTATTGATATTTTTGACGACTTCTTCAATTATTTTTCGTGATTTTGTATCTAATAATGCAATTCGAGCGCCAGTTCCTGCAGCATTACCTGCACTACTGATTTTATCAAGTTTACAGTCTGGTATCATTCCTAAAATCATAGCGTGCTTTGGGCTTATATGTGCTCCAAACGCACCGGCTAGGACAATTTTTTCTACGTTATCTACATTAAATTTATCCATAAGAAGTCTAGCCCCGGAGTAGAGGGCCGCTTTAGCCATTTGTATTTCTCTGATATCTTTATTGGTTACCGTGATTTTGCTGCCATTACTCGTGCTCTCGTCCCATACAAGATATGAATTTGTCCGGCCGTCTAAAAAACATCTATCGGAACCGGTTTGCTCGGAGGATCCGATTAAACCAGATGAATCTAATATCCCTGACAGCCGCATTTCGGCAACCATTTCTATAATTCCAGATCCGCAAATTCCAGTTACTCCAGAAGATTTGATAGACTCTTTAAACTTGGGGTCATCTGACCAAAGGTCAGACCCAATCACCTTAAATTTTGGTTCCTTAGTTTGTGGATTTATAGTTACTCTCTCTATCGCACCTGGTGCTGCGCGTTGACCACTCGAAATTTGAGCCCCTTCAAACGCTGGTCCCGTTGGTGAAGAGCATGCAAGGACCCGTTCCTTATTACCTAAGAGAATTTCGGCATTTGTGCCTACATCCACAACTAGCATTAACTCATCGGATTTATGTGGCTCCTCGCTTAGAGCAACAGCAGCAGAATCTGCACCAACGTGTCCCGCGATGCAGGGAAGAATATAAATTTGAGCTGACGGGTTTAGGCTCAATTCAAGTTCAGATGCCTTGAAGTATTTTGAACTAGAGGAGGCTAGTGCAAACGGGGCTTGGCCCAACTCATATGGATCGATACCTAACAAAAGGTGATGCATCACTGGGTTACACACAAATACTGCATCTACAATTACATCACTCGATATATTTGCTTCGTGGGCTATTTCTTTAAAGAGTGAGTTAAGACCTTGCCTGACGATGGCGGTCATTTCCTCTGCACCATTCTCGTTCATCATGGAGTAGCTAACCCGACTCATTAAATCTTCGCCAAACCTAATTTGAGGGTTCATAATTCCAGAAGAACCTACCACCTCTCCCGTTTGCAGGTCACACAAATGGGCCGCTATGGTTGTGGAACCTAAATCAATCGCCAAACCATAGATTGAACCTTCATAAAGCCCAGGCCAAATCTTTAAAATTCTCGGTGAAAAACTTTCGTTCCCGAGATGAACCGCACAGGTTACTTTCCACTCATCTTTTCTTAAGGTTTTCTGTATTGTTTTCAGTAAGTTTAAATCTGCAATAAGATCTGGCAACTTCCAGTCTCGCTTTAGAGCGTGAATAAGACGCTCTAAGTCTCCGGTTGGTTCATGCATGTCTGGTTCTTGAACTTCAACATAATAGAGTTTAGTTGACGGATTTAATGTTATATCCCGGACCTCAACACGTTTCCTTACCACTTGTTTATGTACTTGGCTTTCTGCAGGGACGTCTATGACTGCATCAGTAATTAGGCTTGCCTGACACCCCAATCTTCTGCCAGTTTTTAATCCGCGCTTATCTTTATAACGTTGTTCGACACTGTTCCACTCGCTTAAGGAATCTTGTGCTACGGTAACTCCGTGCTTTGAAAACTTACCATATGAAGGAGTTATTTGACATTTGGAACAAATCCCTCTGCCGCCGCAAACGGAGTCAAGATCAACTCCAAGCTTTCTAGCGCAATCAAGTATCTTCGTTCCAACAGGAAAACTCCCCCGTTTGCCGGATGGCATAAAAATCACCAAAGGATCTCTTTTATTAACCATTTGTTTCATAGACCTTCTTAACGCTTTATTTGCTTCTGCGTCTACCGGTTGATCTCCGCCCCTGGTCAACTTCACCAGATATACTAATTGGTTTGTTGTATTTAATCCACTTTGCTCCATGAGCGTCGTTATTTGTTAAAAAATTCGCGGCTCTAATTGCTGTCATTTCGCTACCCGGAGTCGCTCGAGTTGAACCAATTACCACTGCTCGGCAAAAAGTTTCATAGTCAATATCATCTGGAACAATTACCCCAAGCTTTTCAAGTTCAGTTATTTTCTCTCGAATCTTCTTTTCGGTTAGCGGGAGAGTTATTGGATTCATTATGGCGCTGGTCATACCTGCTCCCATTGCCATAGGTAAGAAAGCATTATTTATCCCATGCCTATTAGGAAGCCCAAAACTTATATTTGATGCACCGCATGTAGTATTTACTCCCAATTCCTCTCGGAGCCTTCTAACAAGCGCAAACACTTGCAGGCCAGCTGTTCCCATAGCTCCAATAGGCATAACTAGTGGGTCTACTACTATATCGTACGCCGGAATGCCGTAGTCGGCGGCTCTTTCAACTATTTTTTTAGCTACTGCAAAACGAACATCAGGGTCTTCACTTATGCCAGTATCATCATTTGAGATGGCGACAACTGGGACATTATATTTTTTAACTAAAGGCAAAATAGCCTCGAGTCTTTCTTCTTCACCAGTCACAGAGTTTAAAAGCGGTCTACCTTCAGCGAGTTCCAAGCCTCGTTTTAAAGCTTCTGGAACTGAACTATCAATACATAATGGTACATCTACGAGGCCCTGAACCAGTTCGATTATTTTCCCCATCAGCGGGGGTTCTGTTTCGTTTGGATTTGGATTTGAATTATAAACAACGCCTGCATTTATATCTAAAACATTAGCTCCAGCAGCTACCTGAGCAAGAGCATCAATTTCCACCGTTGAGAAATCCCCAGCTTCCAATTGAGCGGCTAATTGTTTTCTTCCGGTAGGGTTTATTCGTTCACCAATTACGCAAAATGGTTGATCAAAACCTATAATTACAGATTTTGTTTTAGACTCTAATATTGTTCTAGCCATAAATATTTTTCCTAAATGGAGTTATTAGCAGCGACACCCGATGTGCCACCATTTTGGGTTACCCAGTTCGCATTCGTTTTTATTCCTCCAAGTGGAAAAAAATGTACCTGTTCGATATTTAGAGAGGGATTTTTATGTTTCTGATTTGCAAGATAAACGAGTAGGTCAGTAGGTTCATAAGGTAAAAGTAATTTGGTTAAATCTCTAGCACGTTTTTGTAAAACTTTTAGAGAGGGACCCACCCCACAGGCAATCGCAAATTTTATTAACGTTTGAAGTTTTGCAGGGCCGGCAACTCCAATATGGATAGGCAGGTCAATTCCTGACTTAGCTAAATTTGATGCCCAATTAATTATTGGTTCAGGTTCGAATGAAAACTGAGTTGCTAAGGCCACTTTTGCGTCAGTCCGACTTGAAAATTTTTGTTTCCACATGAGAGCTTCATCTATATTTTTATTACCGCCATTTGGATCTATATCTTTATTTCCTTCTGGATGCCCGGCAACGTGAAGGCGCTTGAATCCACCGGCATCAAATAGCCCAGTTTCTAGGAGTTTCATTGAGGATTCAAAGTCACCGTGTGGCATACTCAATCCACCGGCTAGAATTAAAGCTTGATCTACTCCAGCTTCATTTTTATATCTGTTTATCCAGTTTTTCAAAGTTGCCTTATCTTTAATAATTCTTGCTGGGAAGTGTGGCATCGACTGAAAGCCTTCGTCAGAAAGTCTAGCTGCTGTCGCAACCATTTCATCAATTGGTGTCCCTTCAATGTGAGCAATGTAAACACGTGTGTTTTTTGGAAGAATGTCTTTAAAACTATCAATTTTTAAAGCAGTTCTTGGCATAACCTCAATTGAATAATTTTTTAATAATGACTCTATTTCTGGAGTAGCTTTAGATTCTAAGCCTACTTTATTTTTACGAAAATTAAGTAGGGACATTAAATTCTCCAGGAGGTTAAGTTATAGCTTTACCGTCATTACTGATAAGCGCCTTGAGTTCCTGATTGTCGTATTCTTCCTCCAGCTTATTTGCATGAGCTTTTGCGACCTCTTGTGGATCTCCCTCGACACTGGCGACATGTTCTTTTCTCCACTCTG
>JAQBUS010000159.1 GCA_027623875.1 Pseudomonadota bacterium | reverse complement strand
CACCAAATAAACTTAATGAAGACCTAGGCTCTAAAACGCTCTTATTGCTGAGTTTATAAATAATAGCGTTTAAACTGATCGCGTTTATTACAATCAAACTATATCTAAATTCATTGTATTCAAAACCTAAACTTTTCATAAAGAACGAATAAGCCACAAATAGAATTTCCCAACCACCCCCTAAGCTACTGCTTAAATAGATTGTTTGGTATGCCTCATAATCGGGTAACGTCTCGGCATTAGTCAATAATAACAACCCTATAACGATAGTAGCTGTAAAGGATAGAAATATTGTATATAAACGTGTTGTTTTCAAATATTCGACTCCTATTTATTTAATATTCTATAAAACATGAGGCAAATAGACAGGTATCACACGTCTGTAATAGTATGATTGTAAATCACCAAGTATTTTAAGATAGCTCATTAATTAACAGCTAACAAGACTTATACTAAAATGAGCCCCTCCCATAATACTTCAATATTTGTCCGATTGGTCGGTCGTATCTCAACATGACATATAAAAAGCATTTAACCGAAAGAGCGAATAAGTCCTTCATCAAGCTCAACTCGCACTTCCCAGTTGAGCAACTTTTGAGACCCAAGCCAGGGAACCATTACCTCCCTATTTCTATAAGGACGCTTACCCCAATTAACATTTACTTTAACGCCTAAGACTTGCTCAAACTCAAATACGAGAGTCTTTAGCGATAATGGTCGGTTCGTAGCCACGCCATATCGACTATGTCCCACAATCTGCTGTAAAATATTTTTATAAGCGGAGAGATACGCGCTTATCACATCGTCAATATAGACAAGATCAATCATCTGCTCCCCCTCAGACATTGAAATTGTATCACCTGATTTAGAAACGTCGTTAAGCAAACTTAGAATTTTTTTACGAGGATCATTCGGACCATAGGTATCGAATAATATGAGGCTAATTACTTTGAGTCCACGCGCTTCAATATAATATTCAAGAATACTTTCAAAAGCCTGCTTAGTAGCAGCATATAAATTAACAGGATTAAAATCTCCTTCGGTATAATGCTGCCATGATGTGCCTGTATTTATAAGAAATGGAACACCTTCTGAAACCATAGCCTCCACAACATGAGTAGAGAATATGATATTGCTTTCGAGGAGATCAGTTATATTTGAATCATCATGTTGAGCTAGGAAAAGGGACGCTAAGTGAAATACATGAGAAGGCTTTACTATAGAGAAAGTTTTCTTCAGATCTACAATTGACCCATTATAAATATGAACTTTACAGCTCTCTACAATATTACCTAAAATACTTAAATCTGATGTATCTCTGACCAGAATATGGACATCAAAACCCTTTCTGATTAGTGAAAAAACAAGGTTAGACCCAATAAAACCTGTGGCACCTGTTACTATTACACTTCTTGAATTCATTAGCTTTAACCTTAAATAAAGAACGGACTTTTAAAAGACTTAAAATCACTAAAGCTTTTGTCCCTATTCGACAAAACCGGATCCTTTTCTGGCCAATCGATATCGACAGAGTTCCATAAAATACCCCTATCACAGGTCGGATTATACGTAGTAGAGGTTTTGTACACGAGAGTAGATGATTCGGACAAAGTACAAAAACCATGAGCCATACCTTTCGGAATATAGACCATATTTGCGTCGTCCGCACAAAGATTAATCGTATCGTATTGTCCAAAAGTTGGAGACCCTATTCTCAGGTCAACAACAACGTCAAAGACACTCCCTGAAATGCAGTAAACCAATTTAACATGATCTTCAGGGGGAACTTGAAAATGTAACCCACGTATAACTCCCTTAATAGATTTGGAATAATATTCCTCGGCAAACTTATTTTCTAAACCAAGATCCGCAAAGGCTTCATCATGAAAGACTTTCACAAATGATCCTCGGCTATCCTCGAAAATATTAGGAATCAGTTCACAACATCCATCTATCTTAGACCTTTTTATCTTAAACATATTGCGCAACAAATGTATCAACAGTATTTTGAAAACGAGAGAACATTGATTCGGTTAAGCCATGATGGAGCGGAAGCAACACACCTCTTGCCATTACGGCATCCGCATTTGGGTAACCACCCGATCGAACACGTTTTTCAACATTTCTGGTCATCGGTTGCCTGAGGACGTTACCAGTGAAAACAACCCTAGTTTGAATGTTTCTTTCTTCTAGGTAAATTTGAAATTCTCTACGCGAAAATGGAGCATCTGCTTTGATTAAGATAGGAAAGGCTAGCCAAGCGGTATCGAAATCTGATGATTCGATAGGGTTTAAAAAAAATTGACTGTGCTTCAAAAAGAATTTGCACTGTCTTTTAAAATTGTCCTGTCTAGTTTTTATGTTTTGGTCTAATTTTTCAAGCTGAGCCATTCCAAATGAAGCGCCTAACTCATTACCCTCGAGATTATACCCAACAGTTTCGAACACAAACTTAGCATCATATTCAATGCCATCTAAATTAACATTGAATCTGTTCTCAATGGATTCGCTCTTTTCATCGAATAAGGAAGAGCTCCTGCCCCATGACCTTAGAAGTTTTGCCTTTTCCATGACTTTATCGTCATTTATTGCAAGAGCACCCCCATTTCCAGCGCAGTTTATGATGTGGGATCCATAAAAACTAGTTGTAGACATATCCGAATAGAATCCTGAAGATTTTCCATTTATCGTGGCACCAAGGGTATCTGCTGAGTCTTCTATAACAATAAGATTATACTTATCTGCAATCTCTCTTATCTTTGGCCAATCGCATAAATTTCCCATCAAATTTGGGGCTAAAATAGCGACAGTTTTGTCTGAAACAAGATCCTCAATTTGCGAGCAGTCGATGTTATACGTTAAGGGTTCAACATCTGTGAAAACAGGAACTAGCTTGTTTTTTATAAGGCAACCGATAGAAGTGGAAAAAGTTAGCGCTGGAGTAATAACTTCTGATCCCAGAGGAAAATCGAAGGCCTCAACCCCAATAAATAAAGCTGAAGATCCAGAGTTAACATATAAACAGTGTTTTTTGCTAAACAAATCACCAATTTTTGCCTCAAATTGTCTTGAGTAATTACTCATTTGCGTTGATTCTGACAAGCACTTGACTACGGCATCAATCTCCTCCTGCCCATATACTGTTTTAGCGTATGCAATCTGCTCTAGTTCGTTCATTTTAAAACCCTTTAAATTTATGTTACGTTAAATTGTGCAATTTGCTCTAGACAAATATCTCTTGCAGGCCTTTTGTTGAGCCAATCCTTGTGCCAAGAAACAATGTACCCTAAAGTTTGATTTAAATTCCATTTGGGAGACCACCCAATTCTTGCATTAGCCTTAGAGATATCTAACTTTAGAAAATTGGCTTCATGAGGATTTTCATTTATATCATTGACCCAAGAGGCTCCATCACCCCACTTTGTCGCCATTTCGTCAAGTATCCACTCTACAGCCTTTGCATCGTCATCTTTCGGCCCAAAATTCCAAGCTTCAGAATAAAGATGCCCTTCGTTATATAATTTTTCAGCTAACAATAAATAGCCATGTAAAGGCTCTAATACATGCTGCCAAGGCCTAATTGATTGTGGGTTTCTTATCACAACTGGGATCTTCTCTTGAAAGGCTAGCAGAATGTCTGGTATCAGACGGTCATTTGACCAATCACCACCACCAATAACATTGCCCGCTCTGGCAGATGCTAGTCCAGTACTAGAGCTACTGTAGTATGATTTCATATAAGCCCGGGTGACTAATTCTGAACAAGCTTTACTGCTGCTGTATGGATCATGACCTCCCATAGGTTCGTCTTCTCTATACCCCCACAGCCATTCTTTATTTTCATAACATTTATCTGTTGTCACATTGACAACAGCCCTTACTCCAGGCAAATGACGAATTGCATCAAGCAAGTTCACGGTTCCCATAACATTTGTAGAATAAGTCTCAATAGGATTTTCGTAAGATCTTCTCACTAGCGGTTGAGCCGCCATGTGAATCACAATCTCAGGATTAAATGTTGAAATAGCATCCACTAGAGCCTTTTGATCACGAATATCTGCAAAAGTATTTTTAATGTTTTCACCTACTTTTGCTTCCGAGAATAAGTTCGGAGAATCGAGTGGATTTAGAGAAAAACCTACAATATCAGCTCCCATCGATTCCAACCACAGACACATCCAGCTTCCCTTAAAACCAGTATGTCCGGTTACGAACACCCTTTTATCTTTCCAAAAATCAACATTTAAGATCATAGTTTTTACCATATTTTCCAAGGAGCTGTTTTTTCTTCCCACAGAGCTTCCAACTTAGTTTTATCGTAGACAGTATCCATAGGTTGCCAGAATCCCGAATGTTGGAATGACATTAGTTGTCCCTCGCGGGCTAAATCCGTTAACGGCTTCTCCTCCCAAATGGTTTGATTATCCTGTATGCGGCTTAAAACCTTTGGTGACAGCACAAAAAACCCTGCATTAACCAAGGATCCGTCACCCCTGGGTTTTTCCTTAAAACTTAAAACCTTATGCTCTT
>JAQBUS010000158.1 GCA_027623875.1 Pseudomonadota bacterium | reverse complement strand
AAAAATTTCTATAGATTTTATAGCTAACTCTGACTCTGTTAAACGCGCTTTATAGGTCTTCAAACTATTTTTGATTGAAGAGGTTGCTGGCCCACCTGGGATTTTTCTAACCGAAATAAAATGCTCAGGGCTACAAACCTTTCTAAAGTCTTTTTCATTTGTACCCGGTTTAACACCAACGACACCTTCAAATGATTCTACAAACACGTCAAAATCCAGTTGGTCTAATGAAGACTCTAAAGACAATGCCTGGTAAGCAAGTTTGTGCGCAACGCCATGGGCCAACCTAAAGCTAATTCCCTCAGTCCTCGCTAAATGGTCAGCAAGCTCCGTAATGGTAGCCATCGATTGGTTTATTCTCTTGGAAACTGAGACCTTATCAATTTCAATGGAATCTACAAAACCCGCAAGCAACGGTAATGCTTTGTTAAGTCTATCAAAAACTGCGAAACCTACAGTCTGAGTTTCCCTTTCAGAATCATTCATATCTGCAAATGGAGTATTATGCATAGTGTTCACTATTTGGTCAGCACCACCCCCAGCCAACGAAAACTTAAGTCTAAGGTGCTCTAATGGAACAGGGTTTCTTTTTTGGGGCATAATTGACGAGATTTGAACAAACCCATCAGGTACTTTAAGTTGTGACACTTCAAAACCAGTCCATGTTACTAGATCCTGAACAAAACGACCTAAATGAAGACACCCTAGTTTTATAGCACCGTACGATCCGGTGATATAATCCACATTGGCAATGGCCCCATAAGAGTTCTCAACTATTAACGGAAACCCTAATAAATGGCCAACCCGATTTCGATTTAACGGAAACCCAGAAGTTGTAATTGCTGCTGCCCCCATAGGAGACATGTTTACAGATTTCAGAGCATTATATATCCGTTCTATATCACTTAAAATAAATTCAATCGCTGCGGATAAATAATGGGCTAAAGTTGATGGTTGAGCGGGTTGCCCATGCGTATAAAGAAGTACAATTTCATCTATACCCCTTTCAGCTCTATCAATAAGTTGTCGCAACAGTAAATTATACTGCTTTAACAGTTCTGTTAGGCGACCTCGAAGTTGAAGTCTAAACATGGTATGTTCCATGTCATTACGAGACCTCCCTGTATGCAATTTACCCGCAACCTCAAAGCCGATACGTTGACCTAGCTCTTTTTCAACTAGAAAAAATAAATCCTCAAAAGTACCATCGTATTCAATATCCATATAAGGCTTTTCTTCATCGATAGAAATTAATCCTTGGATTATTAACTTTATTTCTGATGCGTTTAGAAGACCTTGCTCCCCAAGCATTATGCCATGAGCTATATTTATTTTATGTAAACTTTCAGAAAAATGCTCCTTATAAATCTCAAGATCTGGAGCCAAGACAGCCTCAGAGTAAACCTTTGCCGGAAATTTATCATACGAATCTACCATTATTTTATCCTTTAAGACCCGCTAACATTACGCCTCTAATAATAAATTTCTGAAGTAAAAGAAAAACTAAAAGTGTCGGGAGGGTAGCCAAACATGATGCCGTCATGACAATCTCCCAATCTGTCTCGAATTCTCCATTGAAAGAAGCCAAGCCTACTGGAATTGTGTAAAGATCTGGGTCGTTTGTTACTATTAAAGGCCAGATAAATGCTGTCCAGTTTCCTAAAAAGTGAAAAATAGCCAAGGCGGACAAGGCCGGAACTACTAAAGGCATGGCAATTTTTGACCATATTGCAAATTCTGACCAGCCATCAATACGAGCAGCCTCTATTAACTCATCTGGTAAACCCATAAAAAATTGACGCATAAGAAAGGTTCCAAAGCCCGTCATAAGGCCCGGAAACGCAATGCCCCAATAAGTATCAACCCAACCAAACGTACGAGACATCATATACCAAGGGATTATTAACATCTCTGTAGGTATCATTAAGGTGCTTAGTATTGCTATAAACACTATTGTTTGCCCTCGGAATGTAAATTTAGCTAAAGTGTAGCCAACTAAGGAGTCAAAGAATACTACCGAAGCCGTACTAAAGGTTGCAACCCAAAGAGAATTCAGTATCCACCGTGAGAATTTGGACTCTGTCCAAATATAAACATAATTTTTAAGTGTAGGGTTTTCAGGTATAATCCCTAAATTAAACACTTCAGAACCAGTCTTAAATGAGGTGGAAATCATAAATGCCAGAGGTGTAATCATCACTACGCCACCCAAAAACAAAAGAGTCCAAATTATTATCTTTCCTGGTTTTATTTTTTCGAGATAAGCTATGCGTGAGGTTTGGTCGATCATGGTTTTTTCCTCATCAACCAAAGCTGAAACATGCTAATAGCCAACAGTATAACAAATAGAATTACGGTTAATGCCGAGGCTCTTCCTATTTTAAACTCATCAAATGCAAATTCGTAGATCATTAAAACAAGCGGCTTTGTTGAACTAAGCGGGCCACCGTCACCATTTGTGGTCATGGAGTATACCTGGTCAAATATACGTAAGAACCCAATCGTAGATACAACTGTCAAAAATATAACTGTTGGTTTAAGAGATGGTAACGTAATTTCACGTAAAATTTGCCATCTTCCCGCTCCATCAATTTCAGCAGCCTCGTAATAACTTCGAGGTATTGCCCTTATTCCAGCAATGAATATGACAACTTGAAAACCCAACCCAGCCCACACAGCAGGTGCCATTATAGAATATAATCCTTGTGTTACAGATTTTAGGAATGGTTGCTGAGGGATACCTAAGTAGTTCAAGAAAAAATTAAAATAACCTATTGGCATGGGTTGATAGAACCATTTCCAAACCCAAGCCATAGCCACAGCTGTTGTCAAAAAAGGAATAAAATATAAGGCTCTAATAAAATCATGCCAGCGAGTTATTTCGTTTAAAAAATATGCAACACAAAAAGCTATAAAAAGACTAATTGGTACGCCAAGACCTGCGTACTTAAAAGTATTTAGCAGTACTAACCAAAAATCCTCATCTGCAAAAATTTTTTCATAGTTTCTTAATCCAATATATTTTTTTGCACCTAATAAATTCCATTTGAGTGTGGAAACATAAAAAGCTTCAAAAGTTGGGTAAAACCTAATGCAAACATAAAAAACTATCGGTACAGCTAAAAATAGCCACGCTGTAATAGCAAGCTTTTGATTAACACTTAACTTATTCCAGAAACTCACAAACATCAGGTACCTAAATAAATGTTTGAGAGATGGCACGTAACATGCCATCTCTCTTAGCTCTTATTAGTTGGAAATTGTTCCCAACCAACTAGTTATCATAGTATTCGTCCAAAACCTCTTGCTCGTCTTTTGCAACTTTATTAAGTGCATCAGACGGTGAGGCACCTTGCAAAGTTACCATATCGATAGCATCGATAATCGCCTGTCTTTGAGGTTGCTCTGATACGAACGCAGTAGCCGTTGCATAACCAAGACCACGAATAAACGGTCCAAAGTAAGGATGTGCCTGGTTTTCGTCTGTCAAAGCAATAGCTGGCTTAGCCGGCAGCTCTCCAACAGTATCTAACCATAATTGCATTGCCGCATCACTAGTAATGTGGTGAAGGAATTTATTGGCTGCTGCAAGTTTTTCACCTTCAGCTTTAGAGCTAATGCCATTTATCCAGTATGAAGCAAAGTTAAACCGATTACCTTCATGCCCAGGAAGTTCAGCAATACCGAAGTTTAGATCTTCAGCTTTTTCAAAGGTATTAATTCGAAAAGAACCATCAAGTACCATTCCAGCTTTTCCTGCCTTAAATGCATCTTGACCTCGGTTCATAAATCCACTCGCCCCGGTTTTATGGGTCATCTGAAAGTCAGTCAAAAATTTCAAAGCTTTAGCACCAGCTGCGTCATTATAGGTAACTGTTTTTCCGTCATCTGAATAAGGAGCTCCTCCATAGAGACGTGTTAAAACTTCTCTCACAAAGTGGTGTTCTTGACCGGCTCCGCCGTCAGTGGCATAGCCAACTATTTCATTATTTCCATCAGAGTCCTTTTTGGTCAATTTTTTTGCATATTCAACCATCTGGTCTAATGTTTCTGGCGCACCAGGTAGGCCAGCTGCTGCAAACAGGTCTTTATTATAAAATAAGGCCAGTGCTCTAACTGCTGTTGGTAAACCCCAATAATCTCCATCTACTTTCATTGTAGATACCATTGGGAAAAAATCACTCTCTATAGAAGAATGAGGAAATGCCTCTTTTGAGAGAGGTTGTAAAAGTCCACTATCTCTATAGTCGTTCAACCAACCGTAATATAGCTGTACTACATCCGGACCATCACCAGCAGAAACAGCAATCGCAACCTTTTTACGGTAATCAGCATAAGGAAAGTGAGTATGCTTAACGGTAATGCCCGGGTTCGCGGCCTCAAAGCTCTCAATAAGTGTATCAATTGCTTTAACTCTACTAGCATAAGTATATTGCCAGTATTCTATTTCTACAGCACTAGCCAAACTCGCCGATAGTGCTACTATGCCCGCTGCCAGAGCAACAATAGGCTTTTTTATATATTTATGCATTTTATATCTC
>JAQBUS010000157.1 GCA_027623875.1 Pseudomonadota bacterium | reverse complement strand
CCGTTAATATGCACCATATTAAAAATCATTACTATATGAGCCACGAAACCATCAACCCGTCTCGAGTTGTTCCAAAGGGTCCAGATATTGATTTTTCTACAGCCCACAACCGAGATAGATTAAGTAACTAAGGTGGTAACACTTAAAGATAACTACAATTCTAAATTTTACTAACTCAAAAAAAACTTGAAAATACCATTCTTTTGGGACCCCATGACTTATTAATTAACAGCTTTTTCGTCAAAAATCAGGGATATCTAAATAATGTTGGGTTGGGATTTTTAAAATTCCTTTCAAATTCATTCTGTTGAGGTCACTTTCTGAAAGTCGGTAAATAGCTTTTTCTACAGCGGTAAAAACTTTATCTGGATTGATGTTTGCTGACGTGATAAAGGGAAGCCCAGGGGTCTCTGGCTTTGTCCACTCCAGGACCCGTAAGTCAGATGAAAAATCATCAAAACATTCAATTAATTTCCAAGTCACAGCATCGATTGCCGTAAAATCAGCTTTGCCTAGCGCTACCATTTGTGCCGACATCAAGTGACTATAGGATTGAATTTTGTTAGAGAAACTAAGTCCTTTTGCTCGCGCGTGACTCAAGGGGCCCGCAAATCCAGATTGAGAGTTTTCATCATTAAATGCGAATTTCTTAGTTACAAACTCTGATAGGTTATTTCCTCGATCGGTTTTTCTAACCAGAAAGCAACTCCGATAATATCCAGGAGAACAATTCTTAAGATCATAAACTGGAGTACCAACAATATTTACTTTACCATGCAAGAACTTGCGATAAGGCATACCACAAGTTTGACTGAATACTAAATTTGGATCCGTCCATACATCCATTTCTTGGGCATCTTGTGTTAGTTTTATTGGTGCCTCAATCCCGACCTCCAATAGATTAACACGAATTTCAGACCAAAACCGAAGCACGACTTCATTTATTTCCGGCCGGGAGTACATTTGTAAACTTGCAATCATTTGTCCTCAAACACCCTTACTTACACTTTTCCTAATATAACCACGGCAACAACAAGAAGACTTAATCGAAGGATCAGCTTTCTTTAGTGCTTTTGTTAAGAGGCTCTGGACTTGATCGACTTCTTCAGTTTCTCCACGATAAATAAGACATTCAGATAGGCCATGGAGCGCCCAAACGTTATTTGGATGTTGTGCGCAGCGATAAACTGTTTCATTCATTCCCAAGTCTGCCCGATAGATTTCCTCTGCCTCTTGATAGTGCCCTTGTTCAAGCAAAAGAGCTCCAAGGGCATGCCGCGGAGGATGCATCCAAGGCCAAGGTTCGGAATAATGCAGTTTGTCATAAACCCTAACGCTTTCCCGGAGATATTCATAAGCTACTTCAATCTTACCTTCGTGATAAGAAAGCTCACCTTCAAGCATCAGTTCTCCAACTTTTAAAATCATTATTGCAGAGTTATTAAAAAGTTTTCTAGTAGGGGCTATAAGTTTTAGAGATTGATAAAAACTTGCTCGTTCTATCTTTGCTTCTTCAATATTTTTTAATGCAGCCTGAGCAATAGTTCTGGCATAATAAAACATAGATGTCGAAACACAGTAAAGCTTTGGATCTTCAGGAAAAGGGGTGTCCAATATATCTTGCCAAGCTCCAAAGCGGACAAGAACGTGCATCTTCATCGAGAAATAACCCTCTAATGTGGCAGCTATGAATGGCTTGTCTGTTAAATCAATCACATCGGAGGTTAAGTTTTCACAAATCTCTTCAGCTGCCGCTATGGCAGGATCAAGCTGGCCCAAAAACATACAAGCATATATCATTAGGTGGAGATCATGACAACGATTTGCTGTATAATAATTGTATGGGCCAGCGTAACTCAAATATTTACGATTTACTCTAATAGCCTCCTCACTAACCGACTTGGCCTTCTCATACTCTCCACATAAAAGATAAATATGTCCCGGCATGTGGTGTAGGTGCCCAGCATCCGGGCTTAATCCAGCTAGCCTCTTTGCAGAATCCATTGCAAGCTCAGGATTCGGTGACATTTCCATTAAGTGAATATACCAATGAAGAATAGCTGGGTGCGGAGTTATACTGAGTGCATCGGCTCTCTTTATTTCCTTCTCGCACAAAGAGATTGCTTCATAAGTATCTGCTCGTTCTGGAGGTAATTTTGTAGTGACGTCCCACATATTCCATGGAGTTCTTATCATCATTGCTTCAATAAATAGGGCAGCAGCATCAGTGCTATCAGGAAAATTATAATTAACCTTTCTCATAGCTATTGCATACTCATCATCCCATTCATCAAATTCTGATTGTGAAACAAAATATGGTTTCTGAATTCGTAGAGAAAGAGCGTTAATTAAAGCCCGCTCAATTGGACTTGCACTATCGATGTTTACAACAGCCTCTTCAATATAACCTCTGCAGAAAGCCGTACATTGAACTTTTTCGGCTTCGCTGAAGTCTTCCCAAGGCATATTATAAAATGGACCTGCTGCATAAGCTACACCCCAGTATAGCATTGCGCAGTTAGTATCGTACTGCAGTGCTGCCTTAAAACATGAAAGGCCTTCTTCCTGATTAAAAGCAAAACACCAATTAAGGCCCTGATCGAACAATTTTTGTGCTTTTTGTGAAGAAGTACTAATTTTACACGACTGGAGACCCAAATCAAAATCTAACATGGATGGGTGGTTTTGCGATGCCTCTTCCATACTTTAAATTACCAACCCAATTCCAATCAAATCCCCAAAAGATTATTATATTCTCTTAACTAGGGTTACTCAATTAACTATTCGCTCTCTCTAATGCTTGCTCAAGATCATCTATCAAGTCTTCTACATCCTCTATTCCAATAGATAGACGCAAAAGATTAGGATGAACCGGAAAATCTGGTCCAGAAACAGTCGCTCGATGTTCTATTAAACTTTCAACACCGCCCAAAGATGTAGCCGGGTAAAAAACCTGGCAAAACCGGGTTACATCAATAGCAGTTTGTGGCGAACCCTTGATAATTAATGACATCATACCTCCAAACAACCCACCTGTTTGAATAAGTTGAACAGCGTTTCCAGGATGGCTAGCTAAACCTGGGTATAAAACAGTTTCAACCAAAGGATGATTTTCAAAATGATGCGCAATACGGACAGCATTTTCAGTAGCCCGCTCGACCCGTAAAAATAAAGTACGCATACCACGAATTAGTAAAAAGGCATCAAAAGATTGCAAAACAGTTCCCTGAATTTTGCGAGATAGTGCTATATCATCCCAATATGGCCCAATACTTCGTACAGAGAGAACGCCGGCTGTTATATCCGAATGACCATTCAGATATTTAGTCGCTGAATGCATTGATATATCTGCCCCAAAGTTTAAGGCCTTAGTTGCACACGGTGGGGTTCCAGTACAATCAGTTAAGAGCTTTGCTCCCTTAGCATGAGCGATACTAGCGGCCTTAGCGATATCAGTTACTGCCCAATCTGGATTGTTGGGGGTCTCAGCCCACACTAATGCAGTGTCATTTTGTATAACAGAATTGAGTTCATCTAGGTCGCCTGCTTCATAGTAAGAGACTCGCAACCGGTTCTTTTTCGCATAGGTCTGAAACTGATGCAGAACGCCATGGTACATGGCTCGAGGTACAACCACATGAGCGTTTTGATCTAGATGATCAATAACAGCTGTGGCAGCAGACATACCTGATGAAAAAAGAAGTGAATCAGTTGCGTCTTCAAGATCAGCTATCATTTTTTCTGCGTGCGATGTCGTTTCATTTCCGTCACGCTTATACCAATAAGGTTTTCGAGGGGTGTAGTTTTCATCTCGGGCATAGGTTGCGGTTGTTTGGATAGGCGGAACAATTGCGCCAGTTTCTGGGTCCAAATAGTGTAGAGCTTGCGCAATTTTAGTTGCAGCAGAGAGTTTACGATTAGTATTAGACATTTGGTATGGCCCTCAATGAACACTTACAAATTGGTAGCTTGGAACAGATACTTGTGCAAGTCATCCAACGTTCATAAAGTTGGAACAATACTTCGATAAATTTATTATATTTTATGGAACTCGGATTTTAGCAAATTTATTATATTTTATATCTGTCATATCGTACCAGGAGAACTTAAACTCCCCACTCTCTTTAACACGCATATAAAAAGAGAAGTAAGGATTGGTCGCTATTGCAGGATGTAATCTCACCCGAAAAAACACCTCCCCATTATGGGAGCACTTAAAACTAGAAATAAACCGAGCATCAATTCTACCTAAAGCAATATCATATCTCATTCCGGTTTCCATCGGATGCGAAATTAAAGCTCTTATAGAAATTATTTCATTTTTTTTTGCATTTTCGGGGACTCTAATTTTTGGCTTAGGTTCAAAGTTAAAAACAGCATCAAGATCACCCTCTCCTACCTGACCACAAGCACCAAAACTAACATTGACGTACTTATCTACCCTAAGATATCTACCATCGCTCATCTGAACTGCTACAGTCACGACTTGAGATTGTTCTAATCGAATTCTAGTGCTAAATTCTGCTCTTCCTGCCTTTGGAGAAAAA
>JAQBUS010000156.1 GCA_027623875.1 Pseudomonadota bacterium | reverse complement strand
TGGAAGCCACAGAAAAAAAATTGGGACCCATTTCTATTGTGGTTAATTCCGCAGGAATTTCTGGTCCAAATGGACCAATACATACTTATGATGACGACGCGTGGGAACAAATAATTAAAATAAACTTAACCGGTACCTATAATGTTAATAAGGTAGCCCTCACGTCAATGCGTGAACAGAATTATGGACGAATTGTAAATATTGCGTCGGTAGCAGGAAAAGAAGGTAATCCAAATGCTGCAGCCTATTCCGCATCAAAAGCCGGAGTAATCGGTTTCACAAAGTCAGCTGGAAAAGAAAATGCAGACAAAAATATTTCGGTAAATTGCATCACACCTGCTGCTGCAAGAACACAAATTTTTGACCAAATGACTGAAGAACATATTGATTTTATGCTTTCCAAAATTCCACGTGGGCGCTTTGTCCAAGTGGAAGAAATAGCGAATATGGTAGCCTGGCTAGTTAGCGAGGAAAACTCCTTCAGTACCGGGGCCACCTTTGACATCTCTGGTGGTCGAGCAACTTACTAATGCAATTAGTTTATAAATTTTACACAAGCTTAAACTAAATTATTAACCAATCCCCAAAGCTCTTTAGAGATGCTTATAACACTGTTAATTTTCTGACTAGTTCCAGGTACCCTTGTCCCTGGCTGCAAAGATACAGCATCCGTAACTCTCTCCATTTTCTGATCAAAATCGTGCGTAAAAGTGTTCTGATCTATAATAATATAGAATTGCCCTAATCCATGGGGGGGGCCGCTTGAAGCCTTTAACGCAGCCACATCCATGGAATTAACAGAACCCGTCAAGCCAGCAGAGAAAATTTCTGACATAAGTCCAAATCCCCAACCTTTATAACCGCCAACCGAGCACAATGTCCCAGCCAATGCGGCTTCAGGATCAGTGGTAGGTTGCCCATTAGAATCTATTGCCCATCCGAACGGTAATTTTTCTCCAGCTGCTTTAGCCATAGTGATTTTTCCTAAGGCAACAGCCGAAGTAGAAAAATCAAAATGTAAAGCGGGACCATCTCTTCCTGGAACCGTCATAGCAATAGGGTTAGTTCCAATGACCGGTGAAGTTCCTCCAGGAGGCGCAACAACCGCAGTTGCATTAGTAAAACCTAGGCCAATCATCCCTTCAGCTGCTATCTGTTCTGTAAAGTACCCAAGGGATGTACAGGTATGAGAATTGGAAATAGCCAAACTTGCAATTCCATTTTCTTTAGCGGATTTAACTGCTTGTAAGTACCCCCGATCAAATGCTGACTGAGCAAAACCAAAAAGCGCATCTGACTTGACTGCACCACCCTTAAGCTGTTCGACTATTGGTTCTACATCCCCTTTAACCCTACCGGACTTAAGTTGCTGGCAGTAACTTTCCAGATAGTATAATCCACAAATAATATTTCCAGTTTCCTCAGCCCGGCGTATCGCTCTTGCTACTAGAATTGCGACCCATTCTAAAGCTCCATGCTTTATTAAAGCCCGAACGGAAACTTCTTCAATCGAATCTAAACTAACATCTACCATAAGAAATTCATCATTTTTCTCTCTTTTCTTCCAAGCGCAACCACTCACCCTCTAATACCACCAAGGCCTTCTCTCTTTTAGAGAGGGCTTCCGACACTTTGGAAAACTTTGACGCATCGACAATATATAAATTTGAATCAGACAAAATCTCAACTAACTTCTTTATTTCGTTTTCGACGTCGGAAATTTCATCAGGTAGAGCTGTTAATCTATGCATTTCTGTAAATGTTAACTTATCATCTTTTCTTAAAATTTTATTTGATAAAGTTTTTCCTCTACCTGCATTTTTTTTACTATTGCTAATATAAGGCTCCTCTAAAACCTGACCTTGTGAACTCTGGCTCAAATAATCTGACCAACCACCCGCGTAAGCGATAATTTGTTCAGAACCAAGCACAACCGTACTCGTAGCAACCCTATCAATAAAATCTCTGTCATGACTAACTATCAATACTGTACCTTGATAGTCTGATACCAATTCCTGTAGCAAATCTAAGGTTTCCATATCTAAATCATTGGTCGGTTCGTCAAGAATGAGAAAATTAGACTCTTTTGCCATAATACGCGCCAAAAGAAGCCGTGCCTTTTCTCCACCAGACAGCGATCGCACTGGAGAACGAAGTTGACGATCATCAAATAAAAACTCCTTTAAATAACCGACCACATGCTTTGGTTTTCCTCTTACCATAACAAAGTCTGACTTCCCCATGGCTCCCGTGTCAGAGGAATTTGTTAAACTTTCCCATAGTGTGCTATCAGGATCTAGCTCTTCGCGATTTTGATCAAAAATAGCCAAAACCTGATTGGTTCCAAGTTTTACGGTTCCACTGTCAGGTTTTAATTCGCCCATTAATAACTTTATAAGTGTAGTCTTGCCTGCTCCATTGGGGCCGACAATCGCCACTCGATCTCCACGAGCAACCTTAATAGAAAAATTGGATATTAAGGCCTTTGATCCAAACGACTTAAAAATCTTGTTGGCAACAATAGTTTGCCTTCCGCTTGCTGGACCCTCACCAAAAGCCATCGCTGCTAAACCAGGGCGGGTAATTTGATCCGACTTTTGGGCTCTAAAGTCTTTCAAGGCGCGAACTCTACCCATATTACGCTTCCGGCGCCCACTTATTCCTTCAGCTGCCCAACGGCCTTCAGACTTAATTTTCTGATCAAGCTTGTGTCGGTTAGTATCTTCTTCTTCCCAAGTCTTATCTCTCCAATTTTCAAAACCTTGGAAATTATCATTTTTTCTTTTTATCTGACCCCTATCAATCCAAAGTATTCCTCTAGACAAGGCGTTCAAAAAAGTTCGGTCGTGGCTTATCAAAATAAAAGCTGAAGACGTTCGGAATAATTCAGATTCCAACCAGGAAATTGCTTCAATATCTAAATGGTTAGTGGGCTCATCTAGGAGCATTAACTCGGGTTCTTCAGCTAGTAATTTAGCTAATGCGGCCCGCCTTCTCTCTCCACCCGACGCCGTGTTAGTCTGAGCTCCAAGATTAAGCTTCAACCCTTCTGATACCACCTCAAGTTTATAAATTTCTTCGTCAGACAGCGAACTACATGCGTAATCACCAAGAGTACTAAAGCTACTCATATCAGGGTCTTGCTCCATGTACGAAACTTTCACACCTGGAGATACTATTCTCGTACCCGTATCTGGTTCTATTTGCCCTGCCATAATTTTCATTAAAGTTGACTTGCCTGATCCATTCCTCCCAACCAAAACCAACCTATCTCTCGGATGAACAACCAAATGTAACTTCGAAAACAAAGGGTTTCCGCCAAAGGACACTGAAACGTCATTTAACTGTAAGAGTGGTGCTAAAGCCATGAGGTGTCGCTACGTGCTGTTTTCGTCTCAGTCAACCAATCATTCAAATCATAAAAGCGCAAGCTGTTCGTGGAATTCCAAAATGATTTTTTAATTTAATTGCAGCACTTCAAGTTCCAATCAGGCTAATAGATTGTAAAGTTTTAAAAATCTTTTATAAATCGTTTGGAATTAACACTATGATATATAAAATATGTTATACTTTTATTAGAGAAAATAAATACGAGGAGCTCTCAATTGGTACAAAAAGTAATAAAGACAGATCAAGAGTGGAAAGATCAACTGACAGAAATTAGTTATGATGTCCTAAGAAAACATAGTACTGAAAGGGCATTTACAAATGATAATTTCCCTAAGCTTGAAGGCTCTTTTTTGTGTGCAGGCTGTGAAACCACTCTTTTTGAATCCCAGGCAAAATTTGACTCGCAAAGTGGCTGGCCCTCATTTTATCAACCAATTAACTCTAATGTTGTAATAGAAACTACAGACACAAGCTTTTCAATGAAGAGAACCGAAGTGAGCTGCTCTATATGTGATGGGCATCTGGGTCATGTTTTTCATGACGGGCCTAAACCCACTGGTTTGAGATACTGCATTAATGGTTCTGCATTAAATTTTAAAAAATCAATTAAAGATTAAGTTTTTAATCTCCGAATTGATCGCTAACCGCACCAGGAAGATTAACTTTACCAAAGTTTTCAGATATTTGTCTAAGTAAGACACGGTCTTTAACTGTTTTAGTGGTAACTCTTCTTGATATCGTAACTACCTCCCCATCTGATAAATCATAGCGTTCAATATTTTTAACAATGTTAGATTTACTAAATGTTATAGCTACAATTTCACGACTTATTTCTTCCCGGTCTTTCCAGCCAAACTATCTAAACTTACTAGCTATGTAATACCAGGAATCATCCCCTAAAACTCCTGTAGTACTAGGCACCCCTATTAATTTTTGGACCACATCTCTAGTATCCTTACCTACAACGATTTTATTTATGTCCGATTCAAGAGGTATATAACCATGGCTTTTAATAATTTGACTGCAAGAAACAGCAAACACACAAACAAGAAGAAATGATAACTTTCGAAAACCACTTGCAATTAGAAATAAATTCCTGCCCATTAAAACTCCTCTTAGTTCTTTACCGCTAATAAGCTTTAAAATACAGACTTACATAACACCACCTATATATTCAGGAAAGATATAGCGAAATGATCGAGAAAGAAAATATTAAAATTACTGAA
>JAQBUS010000155.1 GCA_027623875.1 Pseudomonadota bacterium | reverse complement strand
AAAAAAGCTGTAAATATTCTAGAACGACATTCGTCTATAGAGTTTACCAAGATGAAAGCAATTGAGTGGTGTACAATCGCTAAAAAAAGTTTGGCTGATCTACCTGACCAAGCATTGAAAACTATTCTGTTAGATTTGGCAGATTATGTAG
This sequence comes from Pseudomonadota bacterium, assembly GCA_027623875.1. Taxonomy (GTDB): domain Bacteria; phylum Pseudomonadota; class Alphaproteobacteria; order Rhodobacterales; family Rhodobacteraceae. The sequence goes on along the minus strand of JAQBUS010000155.1, from coordinate 4,485 downwards.
TTTCTAGAGCAACTTAACTAAAAGGTTTTAGGTCGTTTTGAGTCACAGTTAAGTCTGATGGATTGATCCACCAATTAGGGAAGTCTTTCCTAAGCCGGGAGGCCGCTTCATTTGCTCCTCTAAGGGTTTCGAATAAGCCAAAACATGTGGCTCCCGATCCTGACATTCTTGCTATTAGGCATCCTTCTGTTTTTTTGATCGAGATTAAAACCTTTGAAATTTCCGGTTCAAGTTTGATGGAGGTATCTTGTAAATCATTTCGATTTTTTAATACAAAATTTGCTAAAGACTTAATGTTTTTAAAAAAAGGTATTTTTGTTTCCATTGGTTCGTTGTCTTTTCTTAATAGAGCATTAAAAACCTTTGAAGTTGACAGGGGTATCCGTGGATTTACTAGTATAAGCGCTCCGCCTTTTGGCCAGTTAGGTATAACTTGAAAAGTTTCTCCAACGCCCTGAACTCTGAGTGGCTGACATTTTAAACAGGCGGGAACATCTGCTCCGAGATTAAATATTTCTTTTTGCGAAACGCTAAAACCCAAATGAGCGATGTCTCGCAAGGTTGCTGCTGCATCTGCAGAACCGCCTCCTATTCCTGAGGAAACTGGTAAGATCTTCTTTAAGAATATCTCTCTTTGATACCCGGACCCAGCAAGATTTGCGGCTTTTAAAATAATATTATTTTGATCAACTGGAAAAGAAAATCTTTCCAGACCTGTTACCGATAGAGAGGTTTTATTTGCTGATTTAAATGAAAGTATATCTCCGAGTTTAGTAAAAACTATAAGGCTATCCAATAAATGCAGCCCATCGCTGCGTTGACTGGTAACATGTAAGGTTAAGTTAATCTTGGCTGGAGCCAATAATTTAGTCATTGATTTTTAGAGTGATGTTGCCCTGCTCTTCTTTCAAAACTTGGTCTAAACCAAGTTTAAGTTTTTTTTGGATGCGATTAACCTCTTTTTCTTCTGGAGAAAAAGACAATGATCGTTGCCATTGAAATTCAGCTTCAATGAAGCGCCCAACTTTCCAATAAACGTCCCCAAGATGGTCATTTACTATTGGATCCCCAGGAAGAAGTTTTATTGCTCGCTCCATTGGCACTACGGCTTGTTCATATTTCTCAAGACGAAAGTAAATCCAACCTAGGCTGTCTGTAATGTAGCCACTTTCGGGCCTTTTTAAAACTGCCTTTTGGATCATAATAAGGGCTTCATCTAATTTTATTTTTTGCTCCACAAGTGAATAGCCCAAGAAGTTTAATACTTCAGGTTGGTCAGGTGACTGTTGCAATGCCATTCGCAAGTCACTCTCCATGGAAGTGAAGTCTTTCAGCTCCTCATGAATAATACCACGATAAAAATACATTTTCCAATTATCTTGGTTCGTCAAGCTAGCAAGATCTATTGCAGAGCTATAAGCTGCAATAGCGCCTTTGTTTTGATCATTTCTCTTTAGCATGCCCCCCAGTGCGTAATGAACAATAAAATATTTAGCGTGGCTCTTGCTTAAAGATTTCAATACTTCAATTGATTCAGCTGCTTTATTTAGAGAGACGAGGCTCTCAGCTCGGCCAATCTCAGCTAGGACATAATTTGGATCATTTGCTTTAACTGACGTATATACTTTAACCGCTAACTCATACTGTTCTATTTGTTCAAGAACTTCCGCTAAGTAAAGACTGGTCGGAGCATGGTTTGGTCTCAGATGTTCTGCAACTCTCGAATATATTAAAACCTGGATTGGCTCTGCACTTTTTCCTAGAAAAACTGCTATATTTAAATAGACCTCAGCGATACCTTGTCGAGCATTGATAATAAAATCATAGTTAATCGATTTGTTAGTATTGATTCGCTCTCTCAAAGCCATAAGATTAGGATTAACACTGTTTAACAGTACTTTGTTAATCAGGTCGCTGGCTGCGTTTTTCCTTTCAAGTTGAATTAAAACTTGGGCATATGCTTCTATACCTCTAGAATTTAAATTTAGCGCACCATATTTTTTACCAGATAAGATTTTCTCGGCCTCTTCAAAATCCCCAGCCGTCGCAACTGCGAGCGCCTCATGATATCTGGCGTAGTTAGTAAAGCTGGGGTTTTGGGCAATTTCATTAAAAGTAGTTTTTGCCTCAGCCATTTTACCTTCTCCCAGGAAGGCCCATGCTCGAGTTAGTTGTTTTATAAGAGAGTTAAGTTGAGGGTCTTGTGTCTTTGCGCTGAGAACCGTCGAAAAATTATTTTTTGAAATTGCTACAGTTTCCAAGACCAATTGGGTGGTTTCAGTTTGCTCGCTAATTAATTCGTAATGTGATGCAATTTTCTCAGCAGTCTTGAAGTCGCCTACGCTAACAGCTGATATTAAAGCGTTATTTAAATTTTTCAGGTCTGTTGGGTCTTGATCGATGACAGTTTTGTAATATTTTAAAGCTGTAGAAAAGTTTGAGGATGACATTGCTGAGTTTGCCGCAAGATAAGAGCCGCTAAAGCTCTGTCCACTTGCTACTGAAGGCAAACAAAAAAGGCTTAAGGCTATTAATGTTTTTATAATAATAAAGGGTTTCATAAAGGAAAATCCAAGTTAACAGTTCTTTTAAATAATCTAAATAGCCCTAAATAGAGCTTATGTCTATTTAGTACGAAAATATCCGAAATTTTACATTACATGTTTGGATAATTTGGCCCATCTCCACCTTGGGGCGTAGTCCATGTTATGTTCTGACTGGGATCTTTTATATCGCAAGTTTTGCAGTGTACGCAGTTTTGAAAGTTAATAACAAAATTGGTAGTTTTGTCGCTTTTTACTACGTACTCATATACTCCAGCAGGACAGTATCTAGCAGCTAGACCACCATAAACAGGAAGGTTCACTTCAACAGGAATACTTTGATCAGTTAATTTTAAATGCGCAGGTTGCGATTCTGCGTGATTTGTCATTGAAAAACTAACATTAGTTAATCGATCAAAAGATATAATCCCGTCAGGCTTGTTATATTTAATTTCTGTATGCTTTTCCGCTTTCTCTGTTGCCTCACTATCGCTTTTTTTATGTTTCAAAGTGCCAATGAAAGATAGACCTAGAAGGTTATTAGTCCACATATCTAATCCCCCAATAAAAAGGGACGCTAATAGACCATAATTTGACCATAGTGGCTTTACATTTCGAACAAGTTTTAAGTCTTTTGCGATCTTGCCATTTCGGATATTTCGGTCATATACCTCTAAAGTATCGTTTGCTCGGCCTTCTTTGATGGCATCAACTGCTGCTTCTGCAGCTAACTTTCCTGAAAGCATGGCATTGTGGTTTCCTTTTATCCTTGGAACGTTCACCATTCCGGCTGAGCATCCAAGTAATGCACCACCTGGAAAAGCCGTCTTAGGTAATGATTGCCACCCTCCTTCGGTAATTGCTCTTGCCCCATAGGCAACTCGTTTTCCACCTTTAAGAAGATTCTCGACTAACGGGTGGTGTTTGAAGCGTTGGAATTCCATGTATGGAAATAAATAGGGGTTTTTATAATTTAAATGGACCACAAACCCAACATATACTTGATTTTTATCTAGGTGGTAGATAAATGACCCTCCTCCGGCATTTTTTTCTAACGGCCATCCCATGGTATGTATAACGGTTCCTTCGGAGTGTTTATCCGGATCAATTTCCCATATTTCCTTCATCCCAAGGCCAAATTTCTGTGGATCAGAGTTCTCGTCTAACTTATATTTAGTTATAATTTTTTTTGACAAGGAACCTCTTACTCCTTCAGAGAGAAAAGTATATTTTCCTCGCAGTACCATTCCAGGTTCGTAATGCTCGGATTTCGAATTATCAGAATTTATACCAAATTCACCAGCGACCACACCTAACAATTCATTTTTGGATCCATAAACCAGATCAGAACATGCCATACCAGGAAAAATTTCAACCCCAAGTTTTTCTGCATGTTCAGCTAACCATCTGCAAACATTTCCCATTGAAACTATATAACTTCCATGGTTGCTCATAAGAGGCGGCATGAAGAAATTGGGAATTCTAATCTTACCAGCTTGTCCCAAGATGTAGAATCTATCCTTTTTAACAGGTATTTTGATAGGAGAATTTAAGTCTTTCCAGTTTGGAATTAGTGCATCTAATCCACTTGGATCTAATACAGCACCAGACAGAATGTGAGCGCCTACTTCCGAACCTTTTTCTAAGACCACCACGCTAAGTGAGCTGTTTAATTGCTTTATTCGTATTGCTGCGCTCAACCCTGCTGGACCTGCTCCAACGACTACAACATCGTACTCCATACTTTCTCGTTCGATCTCAGTCATTAGTCTTAATCCTTATATCTAAGTTTTCTCTCAGGGCATTGGGGTTTAAATTTAAATTACCAAAGGTTATAGTTATCTTTTCAGTGTGAATTAATTGAAAATTTTACAATAAATTGCAACATAAATTAACTTAATATGTAAGGTATATTTTTATTTCTTAAGTTTCCGTGGGTCAA
>JAQBUS010000154.1 GCA_027623875.1 Pseudomonadota bacterium | reverse complement strand
CTTCAAATAATCAAACACAAAGGATTGATTAACTCGCTATGCGGATATTTCCTGTAATTACAGCTATTTTTGTCACCGGAATTTTATATTTTCTTATTTTTGAAAGAGGTCAACTTTTTGAGTTTGCTCAAATAAAACTTAATAGCAATCCGGAACAGGCGGAAACATCCGTTGATCCAGTGATAAAAACACTTAAAGAGCCAGTTGAAGAGGGTAACAAAGGTTTCACTGTTGTTGTGAAAAAATCTATAGCTACTCAATTAGACAGTGTAATAGTTTTAAGAGGTAGATCAGAGGCAGCAAGACAAGTTATTGTGAAATCAGAAACTACAGGCTTGATTACTTCAAAACCAATATCAAAGGGCACTAAAATAAAAAGTCGTCAGCTTCTTTGTGAGATTGACCCTGGAATAAGAGAAAGCTCCTTTAGAGATAGCTTATCAAAACTTAGAGAAGCTAGTGCACGTACGCCAGAGGCTAATAGCAGAGTAAATGAAGCTAAAGCACGCATAGTTGAAGCAGAAATAAATTATTTAGCTGCTAAAAAATTAAAAAAAGGTGGGTATGCATCCGATAGTCGCTTGGCATCTACTCAAGCACTTTTGCAAATGGCGTTGGCAAATTTTGAAACAGCCAAGGCCGGTGTTGAGACAGCCAAGGCACGCATCGCTTCAGCCACTGCAAATATTACCTCGGCACAAAAAGAACTGGATCGACTTAAAATTTTAGCTCCATTCGAAGGTTACTTAGAAAGTGATACTGCAGAGATAGGAAGTCTAATGCAGCCAGGTTCAATTTGCGCAACAATTGTTGACTTAAGTTCTATTAAGTTAGTGGGGTTTGTTCCAGAAAATGCAGTTTCCAAAATAAAACTGGGAGCTCAGGCATCAGGTAGAACAGTATCAGGGCTCATATCAAAGGGAAGGGTCTCGTTTATCTCCAAATCGGCAGATCAATCAACTCGGACATTCAGATTAGAGGTCGAAATTGATAATACTGATGGAGGATTAAGTGATGGTCAAACAGTTGAAATAAAAGTTGGGTCCGACGGAAAAAAAGCACACTTAATTCCAAGTTCTGCACTCACATTGAACGCCAATGGATACTTAGGTGTGATGCTTTTTTCTAAACAAAAAGCTAAATTCGTTCCAATAGAATTGATCCGCGACACGGCATCGGGGGTCTGGGTTTCTGGATTAGATGAACAAGCAGATATAATAGTTGTTGGTCAAGAGTATTTAACAGATGAAGTAAAGGTTTTCGCTTCATATTTGGAAGAATAAAAACATGATAGGTGTGATTGATTGGGCTGCACAAAGATCGAGAATGGTCTTAGCTTTCATTGCAATGTCCGTAATTATTGGCTGGGCGGCCTATTTCGGATTGCCAAAAGAAGGTGAGCCGGACATAGAAATACCTGCCCTATTTGTATCTGTTCCATTTCCTGGGATTTCGGCTGAAGACAGTGAAAAGCTTCTTGTAAAAGTAATGGAGGCTAAGTTTCAGGATTTAGACGGTTTAAAAAAAATGTCAGGAAACGCTTCAGAAAACTATGCTGGCGTTGCTCTCGAATTCGATTTCGGTTGGGATAAGGCAAAAATTTTAGCTGATGTTAGAGACAAGATGACTCAGGCTGAGGCAGAGTTTCCTTTCGGGGCAGATAAGTACTCAGTAAACGAAATAAATTTTTCTGAATTTCCAATCCTAATAGTATCAATTTCTGGAGATTTGCCCGAAAGAACTCTGTTGAAAGTTGCAAAAAACTTAAAAGAAACCATTGAAAGTTTACCAGAAATCCTGGAAGCAACTCTCTCAGGTCAACGCGACGAAATGCTAGAGGTTATCATAGATCCATTAGCTCTAGAAACCTACAACGTATCAGCAACGGATCTAATTAAAGTAGTAAATAATAACAATTTACTAGTTGCAGCTGGTAAAATTGAAACTTCTAAAGGTGCATATTCAGTTAAAATACCTTCCTCTTTTAATAATTCCGAGGATGTCTTTGGGTTACCTATAAAAGTAAATGGTGACAGAGTTGTTACTCTTGGGGAACTAGCCGACATTCGTCTGACATTTGAAGACAGGGTTGGAACAGCAAGGTTTAATGGAAGGGATACCATTGCCCTCCAAGTAGTGAAAAGAAAGGGTTTCAATATAATTGATACGAGTGCAGCTGTTCGCTTAAAAGTTAATGAAGAAGTAAAGAAATGGCCTATCGCGCTTCAAAATGCGGTTAAAGTGGACGTGACATTAGACCAATCCAAACAGGTTAGAGGAATGGTTAGCCAGCTGGAAGGATCAGTACTTACTGCCATCGCTCTAGTAATGATTGTTGTGCTTGCATCCTTAGGAACTCGATCCGCGCTATTAGTCGGATTTTCAATACCTACATCATTCCTTCTGTGTTTTATCCTTTTAGGAATTATGGGCGTAAGCGTATCAAACATCGTTATGTTTGGATTAATACTCGCCGTCGGAATGCTTGTAGATAGTGCCATAGTTATAGTTGAATACGCAGACCGCAAACTTAGTGAGGGCCTACTTCCAATGGAGGCCTATACAGCTGCCGCAAAAAGGATGTTCTGGCCAATTGTTAGCTCAACAGCGACTACTCTATGCGCTTTCCTTCCAATGCTTTTTTGGCCTGGTGTTGCTGGTGAGTTTATGGGGATGCTCCCTGTTACTCTAATATTTGTTTTAAGCGCATCACTTATAGTAGCATTAATATATCTACCAATTGTTGGTGGTGTTTCAGCCAATATAAGTAAAGTTTTTATAAACCTTTCGACTTGGTTGAAAAATTTTCATTACACTATACGTCTTGTTTTTTTTGGGATTGCCTTTTTTGGTTTATTTGTTTCTGCAATGCAGCTGTTAAATCCTAGTTATCTTCTTCCAATTGAGACGTCTGACAACTCAACGCTACTCAACGCCCTGGCAGTAATATTTTTTGTAATTATGACTGTTCTCGTCTCGATTGGAATGGATTCTATATCAATAAAAAAAGAACTTAAAACAGTATCGTCTGGCTATAAACGAACATATTTTGGACATTTCACTAAGCTAATTGCTGGCAATCCAGTTATGCCCCTGGTCGCGATTGGTCTCGTAACCTTTTGTGTAATAACAATATACACTGCATTTATTGCAAACAACAAAGGTGTCGAATTTTTTGTTGAATCTGAAACAGAGCAAGCCGTTGTTTATGTTCGTGCCCGTGGAAACCTTAGCCTAGAAGAAAAAGATTCTCTAACTAGAAAGGTCGAAAATGAACTTTTAACAATTGATGGAATCGAGGCAGTTTTTGCCTTTGCTGGCGCGGGTGGATTGCGAACTAATGACGCCGGCGCTACAAGCCCATTAGATAGTATTGGTAAATTTCAAATTGAGCTTTCCCCCTGGGGAAAGCGACGAGACGATGTCGAGATTCTTGAAGAAGCTCGTCAAAAAATGAATGAGATACCCGGAATTAAAACAGAAATAATGGCGCAGGCTATGGGCCCAGGTGGTGGAAAGCCTATTAATTTAAGACTAAAAGGTAGCAATTGGGTGGAACTCCAAAAAGCTACTAAATTAGCTCGTGAGAAGTTCGAAAAAACTTTTGGTTTAATAGACGTTGAAGACACCCTCCCCCTTCCTGGAATAGATTGGCAAATAAATGTAGATGTTGAAGCAGCAGGCCGTTATGGTGCAGACGTGCAAATGGTAGGGGCAATGGTACAATTGGTAACTAGAGGTTTACTCTTAGATACCATGCGCGTTGACAGCTCAGACGAAGAAATTGAAATAAGAGTTCGTTTACCAAAAGAACAAAGAGTTCTCTCGACTTTGGACAACTTAAAAGTAGGGACCCGGGATGGCTTAATTCCCCTTTCACAGTTCGTTAGCAGAAAACCAGTTCCTAGCCTGAGCCGAATTGATAGAGTTGGTCAATCTCGTTTTTTTGATGTAAAAGCTGATTTCGTTCGGGACTTAAAAAATGACGAAAACCTACCAGTCAATGCTAATGAGCGTATAGAAAAACTTACAAACTGGATTTTAAATGAAACTCCTTTTCCACCATCAGTAACTTTTGAATGGACTGGGAACGCTTCTGACGAGGCTGAAAGCCAAGCCTTTCTGGGTTCTGCCTTCGCAGCCGCTCTTGGGCTTATGTTTATAATTCTATTAGCTCAATTCAACAGTTTTTATAATTCAGCCCTAGTATTACTGGCTGTCATCCTCTCAACCTCTGGTGTCCTTTTGGGGATGTTAATCATGGACCAAACTTTTTCCGTTATAATGACTGGTACAGGAATAGTGGCCTTGGCTGGTATTGTGGTAAACAATAATATTGTTTTAATAGATACATACTCTGAATACTCTCGATATATGCCTAAGATAGAGGCTATAATTAGGACGGCGGAAGCTCGTATTAGGCCGGTATTATTGACAAGCATAACGACGATGGCTGGCCTAACTCCCATGATGTTTGGTCTGTCGTTAGATTTCATAAATGGTGGCTATACAATAGACTCCCCGACAGCCGTTTGGTGGAAACAGCTTGCGACCGCAGTTGTATTTGGCTTAGGCGTCGCCACTATATTAACACTAATTTTAACACCAGCTCTTCTTGCCCTTAGAGTCTGGTTAAC
>JAQBUS010000153.1 GCA_027623875.1 Pseudomonadota bacterium | reverse complement strand
CAGCTGATTCACTTGAATCTCCAGTTTTATGGTTTGCGGAGCAATGCATTGGCATTACATCGCTCTGGGGAAGCAGGAAGTTCATTAGAGAAAAAACGGATTTTTTATTCTCACCGGCATACCCAGTCCCTCCAATGAGAATCAATTTTCTTTCAAAGTTAAGTGCAATTATTGTTTCAGATCTACACCCATGTTTATCAGGGTTTGCTAGGAAATCTGGGCAGTTTATTATTGTATATTCTGGATCAAACTTAATTAAGTCAGTTATCTCGGGCCTTCTTAGGAGATGTCGTATTAATAAGGAGTGCCACGCTAGTTCAGTTACCAAGCGAACATTTAGCTGGTGTTCTGGGTCTGCACCAGCGTAGAGGTCCTGAACGAAATAATCTCTATCATGCATATGGTCAAGCATATCTAAGAATAGAGTTTCAAAGTCTTCAGGTCTCATTGGTTTATTGTTGTCCCACCATATTTTATTTTCTGTACCAGGTGTTTTTACTATAAATTTGTCATTGGGAGATCTTCCACTATGTTTTCCTGTGGAAACAAGAAATGCGCCGCCTTTTCCTAGGGATCCTTCGCCTCTTTTTATAGCCTCTGCAATCAAATCTGGCTCTAAGAAATTATAAAAAATATTTCCCAAACCGGTTATTCCCTTTGCATCTAGAGAATTGATTGGGTTGAATATCCCGCGGTCCATGGACTCTCCTCTTTATCTAAAATTTTGAAATCAACATATTGTGAAGGTTAGAATTCTAAAATTTATGGCTGTATAAAAAAAGTTATTATTAAAGTTTTGTTACATTTTTTTACATGGAATTGAAATAGATTAAAATTGAAATTTGAGATTTATGCATGTGACAAATTTGAAGTATTGTTTAATAGGTATATTAGTTGAGGAATTAGCCCAGGGTTACTGTAGTTGAAGTTTGTTTTTTTGTTCAGAGTGTTGTGTGAAATATTTGATTGGAAGTGTAATGTTTAAATTTGATCAGACCAACCATGCGACTGCAGTTTCGATTAACCAGTCTGCTGTATTGATTATAGGAAAATCGGGAAGTGGGAAGTCCGGTTTGGCCCTTCAATTATTAGCTCTTGGAGGAGGTTTAATTGCAGATGATCAGTGCTTAATTTATGAAAAATCAAATCAAGTTTGGGTTGGAAAACCTCCGTCATTGCCAGGATTGATTGAGGTGTGGGGTTACGGATTGTTACGTATTAAGTTGGTTAAGTCTTCTCCAGTAACTCTTATAGTTAATTTAGACGATACAGCCAAGTTAAGATTTCCTGACCCAATATATTTCAAAATCAGACAGCATAAGATACCGGTTCTTAATAAAATAGAGTCCTCGTATTTCCCCGCCGCTATCGTCAATATTCTTTTAAACCCAGGATAGATAGAACTAAGTTGCTTTAAGAACTTATTTGAGATTTATACTACTAGACAGATCTTTATTTAGGTTTGAGGTGAAGGTCTTTGCCGCGAAGTTCCACCGAGTGGTATGAGTTTTTTACAATGAAGCTAATAAAACAATATAAAATCACGAATGATAAGGGTCTCCATGCTCGTGCGTCTGCAAAGTTTGTGGAAGTTGTTGAAAAATTTGATGCAAAGGTCTCTGTAATAAAAGAAGAGATGGAGGTTTCAGGAGATAGCATTATGGGTCTTCTAATGTTAGCCGCATCCAAGGGCTCGGTAATCACATTGCGAATTGACGGCCCTCAGGCCAATTTATTAGATCTGGCTTTGGGAATTTTGATTGAGTCAAAATTTGGTGAAGATTCTTAAAGTATGTACATGCGCAACTTACACTTCTGGATTATTAAAGTTTAGCTTTTGTTGCGGAAGTATTATGTAAGTAATCGTGTTTCTGAAATTAAATCACATTTATATTGAGGGTTCTGGTGGGTTTGTGCTGTAATCATAAAAACCTTTTAAAGTTTTTCTGCCCAACCAACCTGCTTCAACATATTTTGTTAAGAGTGGGCATGGGCGGTATTTGGTATCTTTGAAGCCATCAAACAAGACATTCATTATAGATAAGCACGTGTCGAGACCGATGAAATCGGCCAACTCAAGAGGTCCCATTGGATGGTGTGCCCCCAGTTTCATGGATTGATCTATTGATTCTACGGATCCAACCCCTTCAAATAATGTATAAACAGCCTCATTAATCATAGGCATCAACACTCTGTTTATAATAAAGCCGGGAAAATCTTGAGCTTGGGTAACTGTTTTCCCAAGCCGCTCAACTACTTGCTTGCACGAATCAAATGTTTCCTGATTAGTGGCGATTCCTCGAATAAGCTCTACAAGCTGCATCACAGAAACAGGATTCATGAAATGGAATCCCATAAACTTTTCAGGTCTATCGGTTCTTGAGGCTAAACGAGTAATTGAGATCGAAGAGGTGTTAGAAGTCAAGATCGTATGCGGTAGAAGATAGGGAACAAGATTCTCAAATATGGAGTTTTTTATTTCTTCTTTTTCAGTGGCAGCCTCAATTATTAAATCCGATGCGCCTATATCTTCAAGGTTAAGAGTGGGCTTAATTCTAGAGAGTATTTTATCATAGCCTTCTTGGGGAATATTTTTTTTCAATGCTAGTCGAGTTAGATTTTTTTTTATGTTCTCTAGTCCAGAATTGATTATTTCTAGTGAGATATCGTTAATAAGGACATCGTAACCGGTTAAAGCAAGTGATTGAGCTATACCATGGCCCATTTGACCAGCACCAATTATGCTAATAGTTTTAATTTCCATTTAACACCCTTGTAAGTGCGCAGACTATCTACTTGAGGGATCACAGGCACCTATACTGAATTAACTTAAAGCTTAGCAATTATTTGCGGTAAAAGTTCAAAGAGGTCCCCTACTAAGCCATAGTCTGCGACTTGAAAGATAGGAGCTTCTTCGTCCTTATTTATTGCAACGATGATTTTAGAATCTTTCATTCCTGCCAAGTGTTGAATGGCTCCTGAGATCCCGACTGCAATGTACAAATCTGGAGCTACTACTTTTCCTGTCTGACCGACTTGCCAATCATTTGGGGCGTAACCTGAGTCGACTGCTGCGCGAGATGCGCCGACTGCAGCGCCCAACTTCTCGGCTAAAGCTTCTATAAGAGAAAAGTCCTCTTTAGAGCCGACGCCACGGCCTCCTGAGACTACAACTCCTGCAGAAGTAAGTTCAGGTCGATCGCTACTTCCGACTTTGTCTTCTATCCACGCGCTTAATTGATTCTCTTCTACAGACGGAACTAATTGTGGGATAACTGATCCACCCTCGGGTGTTGCGTCAAAAGTAGCGGTACGGAAAGTAAGAATTATTTTGCTATCGTTTGATTTGATTGTTTGTATTGCATTGCCTGCATATATAGGTCGTTCAAATGTTGATTTATCTATAACTTTGGTAACTTCTGAAATTACCATGGAATCCAGCAAAGCTTCCACACGTGGTAGCGTATTTTTTGCTGCGGCAGTAGATGGTGCAACAATATGCTCAAAAGCACCTGAAAGGGATACTATTAATTCGGATAATGTCTCTGCTAAGCTATGCCCTAGATTAGAGCTTTGTGCAAATAACACGGCGCTAACACCGCTTAACTTTGCCGCTTCATTTGCTGCGGCTTCAGCATTTTTAGAAGCACATAATATTGTTACATCACCTAGTTCCCTGGCTGCTGTTAACGCTTTTGCAGTAGAATCAATGGCTAATTCGTCATTGTTTATTTCAGCTAAAAGAAGAACCGCCATTTTAAATTACTCCTGCTTCGTCTTTAAGTTTTAATAAAAGTTCGTCCACTGAGGAAACTTTGACACCTGCTTTTCTGGACTCTGGTTCTCGAGTGTTTACAATCAATAATCTTGGAGTCGAATCGACGCCATAGTCCTCAGGAGTTTTCTGATCTAACTGCTTGTGCTTCGCCTTCATAATGTTCGGTAAAGACGCATATCTGGGTTGGTTTAATCTTAGGTCAACTGTTAAAACTGTTGGTAAAGAAACTTTAATTTTTTGAAGCCCACCGTCCACCTCACGAATTACTACTGCGCTTTCTTTTTCAATACTCAACTCAGAAACAAAAGTAGCCTGAGACCATCCGAGGAGAGCAGCCAGCATTTGACCAGTGGCATTCATATCATTATCGATCGCCTGTTTTCCGCAAATCACGATGTCAGCTTGCTCATCCGTTACAATCGCTTTTAAAATCTTTGCAACTGTTAGAGGTTCAATATCCACATGCACGTCATCAGAAGCCTCAACCAATATGGCTCTATCAGCCCCCATTGCAAGCGCAGTTCGGAGGGTTTCTTGGCTTTGCTTTACACCCACGGATACTGCAATCACTTCTGATACTTTTCCGGCTTCACGGAGCCTAATAGCTTCTTCAACCGCTATTTCATCAAAGGGGTTCATCGACATTTTAACATTTGCTAGATCCACGCCAGATCCATCCGACTTAACTCGAACTTTAACGTTGTAATCAATTACCCTTTTTACCGGCACTATTACTTTCATTCCAAGGAACTCCTAATTGTCAACTTTTTTAATTTTACTCAAAAGTTATTTACAGAATTTTTTTGAAAAAAAATAGAGTAAAATCGCCGCGCTATCATTTTGCAGATAACTCTTCTTTTAGGTATTCCAAAGC
>JAQBUS010000152.1 GCA_027623875.1 Pseudomonadota bacterium | reverse complement strand
TATGTTTTCTGGAGTTAAGTTATCGCCTTCCAGACAAATCCCTCGTGTTTCAAAAATTCTAGTTTGTGCAAAACACCCTGCTCCAGCTGCTAAAATCATCCTTTTAGGACCCTCTTCAGAGACCAGCCATAATAAGCCAGGTGTAATAGTTTCTGGTTGCAATAGTTCAATGGCATCTTTTGGTATCAGTCCTTCCGTCATTTGTGTTGCTGCGGTTGGAGCTAACATATTGACTCGAAGATTATACTTTTCGCCTTCAGTTTGAAGGACATTCATTAAACCTAAAAGCCCTGTTTTTGCAGACCCGTAGTTTGCTTGGCCAAAATTTCCGTATAAGCCCGAAGCGGATGTCGTAAAAACTATTCGTCCATAACCATTATCTCGCATCGAGCTCCAGACTGCTTTTGTACAAATTGTTGAGCCTAGTAAATGTACATCAAGAACCTTTTTAAAATCTACGATTTCCATTTTGGCAAAAGATTTATCGCGCAAAATGCCAGCGTTATTAACCAATATGTCAATTTTTTTAAATTTTGAAATTCCCAACTGAACCATCGCATTGACTTCTGTTTCAGAGGTAACGTCGGCAGTGCTTGCCAGTGCAGCCCCACCTTGTTTTTTGATCTCAGAAGCCACCAGTTCAGCCCCAATTAAGTCGTTAACAATGATGTTTGCCCCACGTTCGGCTAACGCTAAAGCATGGGCTCTCCCAAGACCTGCTCCGCCGCCCGTAATAATTGCGGTTCTTCCCTTAAAATTGATAGTCATTTATCTTTTCCATCTAGAAATAAAAGGTTAATCCATTTCGCGACCATTGCTGGTTTGAGTTGCCCCATAATTTCAATGGTAACATCCCACTTGATCATTAATTCAGTTTCTTTACGTTTAGTGATCTCATTTAAAGTAAATTTCCCTCTTATTTCTGACCCACTTGGTAATGGTGATATAAAGCGCAAAGAATCAAACCCATAATTGATTATCATGGTAACTCCTGATATCTTTGGCTGAGCCTCAAAAGCCATTGAAGAAAGCATAGAGGCTGTTAAAAATCCGTGAGCAATTGTTCCTCCGTATGGAGAGTCCCTAATTGCCCTTTTTGGATCTACATGGATGAATTGTTGATCTTCAGTAATCTTTGCAAAATTATTAATGCGCTCTTGGTCAATTTTAATCCACTTAGAAACGCCTACTTCACTTCCTATAAGATCGAACAACTCAGAAACATGGTAGGTTTTCAAATGAAAGCCTCTTGAAATATCGCAGGCCCGGTTTCTACATTTATGCCGCCACTCAATGGAAGAATTGAACCAGTTACATAAGAGCCTGCCCTGCTAGCTAGAAACAAAACTGCTCCACTAATGTCCTCCGGTTTTCCGACCCGGCCAAGTGGTACCTGGGCTCCTACTTTTGTACGCATTTCTTCATCACCTGTAGCAAAAGAGGTCATGTTGCTAACGAACGGTCCAGGCGCTAAAGCATTGACTGTTATGTTCTTTTCCGCGAGCTCTTTAGCTAGAATTTTTGTGAGCTGATGGACGGCTGCTTTAGAAGCTGCGTAACTGTAAGCCCCATCTCCCATTGGAATTTCTCCCATGACTGATCCAACATTAATTACCCGAGAGGGATCGTCTTTTGTTGCTGATGCCTCGAGTATAGGAATAAGCGATTGCGTTAATGTGAATAACCCTGAGACGTTAAGAGACATAATTTTTTCCCATGCGTGATACGGAAAACTACCCAAGGGAGATCCCCACGTACGACCGGAGTTGTTCATGAGTATATTTAACTGATCTGTTCTCTTTAGTATATCTTCTACAACGTTCTCTATGCCTTTTAACGAGGACAGATCACCTTCAAAGCCCTCGGCACTCCCGGGGTATCCCTTGTGATTTAGTTCGTTAGCTACCTGAGCACATAGATCACCTTTTCGGCTTGCTATCATTACTTTTGCACCTGCCATTACCAGGCCTTCCGCCGCCATTTTACCTATTCCTGTTGCGCCTCCACTAACAAAAGCTACTTTACCAGTTAAGTTAAAAAGTGTCTCAATACTCATGTGCAGAACCTTCCTCTTTTGTTTGTTTAAATAGATTTATCTCAGTTGAATTTAGATAAAATTTTTCAAACCCTTTCTGAGTAATAATTTTTATATATTTTCCTAAGACTGAGTTTTGAAACTTTGCCAGTCGCTGTCAATGGTAAGCTCTCAATTAAGAGGATGTCATCTGGAAGTTGCCATTTTGCAAAATGATTACTTAGAAGTGCTGCAACTGAATTTATATCCACTACTTTACCTTCTTGAGGGACGACTAGTAATAAGGGTCTCTCATCCCACTTTGGATGAGAGACCGCAATGGCGGCGCAGCTTAAAATATCTGGGGGCGACATCGTGATGTTTTCTAAATCCAATGAGCTGATCCATTCCCCACCAGATTTTATAAGGTCTTTTGATCTATCCAAAATATTAAGATACCCATCAGCATCAATTGTCGCTACGTCCCCAGTTCCAAACCACCCATCAGCATCAAATGCGTTATTGGTAGCCTCTTGATTTTTAAAATATCCTTTGGTTATCGCATACCCACGTACAAATAGCTCACCTTGATTTTGACCGTCATGGGTAAGAATAACACCTTCAGAATCTACAATTTTTAACTCTACACCAAATACCCGACGCCCTTGCTTGGTCTTGATCTTTAATTTTTCTTCGAGACTTGAATTCTTAAGTCTAATTGGTAGATTGCTTTGTGTCCCGATTGGGCTCATTTCGGTCATTCCCCAAGCATGACAGACATTTATGCTGAGGGATTCAAAGGCTTCAATCATACTACTCGGTGCAGCTGAACCACCAATAACAACATCTTTAAAGTTTTTTGGAGATCTTTTCTTGATAGAGATTTCCTTTAACAACCCCAACCAAACAGTTGGAACTCCCCAGGCAGAATATACTTTTTCTCTATCCATTAATGAAAATAAACTTTCTCCATCTAATTTTGGCCCTGGGAAAATCAGTCCAGCCCCGCATAGAGGCGCTGCGTATGGTAGGCCCCATGCATTTACATGAAAAAGTGGAACTACAGGTAAAATCTTGTTACCTTCTTTTAGTGCGTTTGGAAGAGAAATTGTTACCATCATTGCGTGTAAAACCGTTGAACGATGGCTAAAGAGAGTACCTTTAGGTTCTCCAGTTGTTCCTGAAGTATAGCATAAGCCCGCAGCGGTATCTTCGCTAAAGTCTGGCCAGTTTATGAAGTTTGGTTGGTTATTTAAAAGGTCTTCATAACATAGCGCATTAAGAATATTCTTAGGCATATTTTTTTGATCAGTCATGATTATGAACTGAAGATTCTTTGGTAGCCTATCTTTTAGGGCTTCTAGGATCGGAACAAAGGTTATATCGACAAATAATAATGTATCTTCCGCATGCTTAGTTATGTAGAGAAGCTGTTCGGTCGAAAGTCTTGGATTTATAGTATGACATACTGCTCCGATCCCAGAAATTGCATAATATAATTCAAAATGCCGATACCCATTCCATGCTAACGTAGCAATTCTGTCACCTGGTTTAACACCTATCGTTTCCAGGCCATTGGCTAGCTGAGCAATACGTTTCGAGGTTTCGAGGTAGTTTGTTCTATGAATATCCCCTTCTGTCCGAACTGAGACAATCTCAGAATCGGGATGATTTTCTGCTGAAAATGTTATAATATCAGAAATTTTTAGGGGGCGATTCATCATCATACCTTGCATAGGTGAGTTCCTCCAATTATTAGACTTTTAAACTTAAGTTTCTTCTATGCTTTGGTGAACAAAAGAAAAAGCCCTTCTAAATATTTTGCTATTTTTAAAGCTTAGGTTAAGATCTAATTTTACGGAGTTACATAAGAAATGCTAGTATCAGAAAAAATCGTAAATGATTTTGTGAATAATAATATAAGTTTCGTTACGACAGTTCCCTGCAAACAATTAGCAGGTGTAATTGAAGAGTTAGAGCTTTCTAAAACAATCTACCATATTCCATCTAATAAAGAAGATGAAGGAATGGGGCTGTGTGCTGGAGCATATTTGGGAGGTAAGCGATCTGCAATAATAATGCAAAATACCGCTATTGGAGTAACAATTAATACCTTAGTAACCCTTATTCAGTACTATAGAATGCCCCTACCAATGCTGATAAGTTACCGGGGAGAGTTAGGTGAACCGGTGGCCTGTCAGGTTGAGATGGCAGTTCACACCAAGGCATTACTAAACCAACTAAATATCCCAACATATCATTTCCATAAAGAAAGTGATGTGGAGGAGTTAGATAGTATTTTGAAGTATACTTTCATGTGTAATAAACCAGTAGCAATTCTTACTGATGCAACATTTTGGAAGGGGTACTAAGATGATAAGAGCTGAAATATTAAAAGAGTTAATCCCGATAATCTCTGATCAACTTGTGGTTTGTAACATAGGCCTCCCAAGTCAAGAGCTTCATATGATAGATGATCAACCTAGCAATTTTTATATGTTAGGAACCATGGGATTGGCCTCCTCTATTGGGTTGGGTTTAGCTTTGGCACAAAAAAAGAAAGTTATTGCTATTGATGGAGATGGTTCCGTATTAACAAACCTTGGAACATTGCCCACGATTGCTAATAATGTAGCAAAT
>JAQBUS010000151.1 GCA_027623875.1 Pseudomonadota bacterium | reverse complement strand
AAACTAGAACTAAAGCTAAACCTTATCGGTCAAACTCGTGCCGAATTAGCAATAAGCTTGGTAGGGGTTGGCATACCAGAGCGACAAATAAAAATGCGTACCACCCAGATATGGAGTTGGATTTATTACAGGGGTCTCCGAAGTTTTGACGGCATGACAAATTTATCCAAGTCAATCAGAGACACCCTATCAGAAAATTTTGTTCTGGAGGTACCTGAGCTCGTAACGAAACAAATAAGTTCTGATGGAACAAGAAAGTATTTGGTTAGGATAACGGGTGGACATGAGGTTGAAATTGTCTACATTCCAGAGAAAGATCGTGGAACACTCTGTATATCTAGTCAGGTCGGTTGTACTCTAAGTTGCTCTTTTTGTCATACTGGAACTCAAAAATTAGTCAGAAATTTAACATCTGGTGAGATAATTGGGCAAGTAATGCTTGCAAAAGACGATCTAAATGAGTGGCCAAAAAATGAAACTGACAGTCAAAATTCGCAACGGCTCTTATCTAATATTGTACTAATGGGAATGGGAGAACCTTTATACAATTTTGAAAGTGTACGTGATGCGATGAAAATAGCCATGGATCCCGAAGGAATAAGTCTAAGCCGAAGGAGAATAACGCTTTCTACGTCTGGTGTGGTTCCAATGATAGCTCGTACTGCCGAAGAGATTGGATGCCTTTTGGCTGTGTCTTTTCACGGAACCACAGACGAAATTAGAGGTAAGCTCGTACCTATTAACAAAAAGTGGAATATATCGGAACTTATTGGCGCTTTAAAAGCTTATCCCAGGCTTTCGAATAGTGAGAGAATAACTTTTGAATATGTAATGTTAAGGGGTGTCAATGACAGTGATGAGGATGCTCATCGATTAGTTAAATTAATAAAGGGTATACCCGCTAAAATTAATCTCATTCCCTTCAATGAGTGGCCTAATGCTCCATATAAGAGGTCTGAACCATCACGAATAAAATCTTTTTCCGAAATTGTATATAAGGCTGGATATGCCTCTCCAATTAGAAAACCTCGTGGAGAAGACATTATGGCAGCCTGTGGCCAACTAAAATCTGAAAGTAAAAAAGAAAGAAAATCTAAATCTCTTATTCAAGAAGAGATCAGCTAAATTTAAATATCAACCTGCAGCAATTCCAAGTAGTAGAAGAAATAATAAAAACCCTTTTCTTTTCCCGTTGGTAGCTTGGTCTTCAGAAACCACTGGTTTTTCAACTACTGGATCAGTTAAACCGGAAGCATATGAATTTGTGGTTGTTGCCATAGCTAACATAAACACCGATATAAGAGTAATTTTTTTCATTTTTCCCTCATAATTTTTCTTAGGCCAGTAGATCAAAGAATACTACCTTATAAAGGTAATACTGTTATTCAATTATAGCAATTAAAAAAAATATTAATCTGTCTTATCTAACAGGTTAGATCACTAACACCTGTGTTCCAACAGCTACCTTTTCAAATACATCCGCAATATGCTCATTGTATAAACCTATACATCCATTTGAAGATCTACGGCCAATTTTACGTGTATCATGGGTTCCATGAATTCTATAATAAGTCCAACCCAGATAAAGAGCGTGAGTGCCTAACGGGTTTTCTGGGCCAGGTGGTATAAAATCTGGCCATTCAGGATTTCGAACCTTCATCTCGGGTGTCGGCCTCCAACTTGGACCAATTACTTTTCGAGTGATCGATGTGCGGCCAGTACGAATCAACTCGTCTGTCATAGGTACACTTGTTGGGTAAAGCGAATATTCTTTGTTATCAGTCCAAATATGTAATGCACGGCTAGAGATATCCACCAAAATGGCTCCCTTTTTTAAATTTTTAAAATATGGCTCCCACTCTAATGATCTAAAGCTAGAAATATTTCGTCTCACCGTAGGAGAGAGTAACTTATCTGCTTCGGTTGTTATCGATTGACCGATCACAGGTGATCCAATAATTAAGCTAGCAGTACCCAAAGAAACCAAAAAAGATCTGCGGTTAAATAGCTTTTCTTTATTTTTATTTTTCATAAATATTTTTCCATAACATTTTAATTCTATTTTTTACTATTTTTTATAGCAACTTACAATAAAAACGTTTATTCAACGAGATTTATACAAGCTCTAAGTTTAACAAGTGATCAGAAGTTTTTAAAGTCTTTATAAGGGTATATAAATGATTCGCCACTTAACAATTTTGCTTTTAACATCTCTAGCTCTCATAGCTTGTACTACTACTGTTAGTATGGGCCCTGACGGGAAGCCCCTACCCAACGTCTACTATATTAAGCCATCAGATAAAGCCAAAATTCAGTTTCGTGTCCTTGACTCCGTCAATGCAGTAAGAGCTGCATCTAATGTTAGGTCATTAGAGTTAGATAGTATACTCAATGCTGCCGCTGTAACACACTCCATGGATATGTCTGTACAAAACAGAGCGTGGCATTTTGGATCAGACGGCTCATCTCCATTAGATAGGGTATCCAGACTATCTTATTCTGGTAAACTGGTTGGTGAAAATATCTCAGAAACTTACGAAACAGAAATTGAAACACTTTCAGCTTGGCTACAACAGCCCGACACAAGAGATGTTATACTTTCGCCAAAAGCAAGTAAGCTTGGTTTTGCTTGGGTTCAGGAGCCCAGTGGTAAAATTTGGTGGACGTTGATAACAGGGGATTAAATTTTAAGGAAATATTGATATTTCTGTGTGGTTTTCAACCATCTCATAAAGCTCGCGAATATGTTTATTTTTTAAAGCAATACATCCTGCCGTCCAGTCAGACTTTCGTGTACGACCAGAGTTGGGCTGTCCATGAATAAAAATATCTCCACCTGGTGATCTTCCGTTAGATTTAGCGTAAGCTTTATCTCTCTCATTTGGATATGAAATTCCAAGAGACAAGGTAAATTTACTTTTTGGGTTGTGCCAATTTATAAAATACCTTCCCTCCGGTGTCTTACCATCACCCTCAAAGCGCTTTGCTCCAATTGGACCAAATCCAAGATCTATTGGGTATTTTTTTAGAAGCGTATCCTTATGATAAACAAACATGATACGCTTTGCCTTAAACACCTCAACATGAGTCACCTTAGGCCCTGTATAGCTTATAATCTCTTTCTGACCACACGAACCTATTAGTATGATAAGACCAAAATATAAAAGTAAGTTGATGTAAAAAGATCTCAAGGTTTTTATTCTCTCAAACTAGAAATTACTGGATTATCCAATCGGTTTTCGTTCTCAAGCAAGGATATAAGACCTTCTTTATAGTTTGGATACTTTAAACTTATACGTAATTCATCTTTTATACGATTGTTTTTTACTCTTTTAGACTCTGCATAAAAACTGCGTGCCATTTCAGTTAGTTCAGCATCCTCAAAACAAACCTCTTGTGGCTCAGGTAACCCTAATAGTTCAGCAGCGTAAGATATTACATCCTGAGGGGGGGCGGGATCATCATCACAAACGTTATAAATTACTCCTGGGTTTGGTGCAGTCATAGAGCTAACCAAAACTTGGCTAATATCATCTACATGTATGCGTGAAAATACTTGGTTTTTCTTTACTATCCTTCGTGCAACACCAGATTTAACTTTAGAAAAAGGGCCTCGGCCTGGGCCATAAATTCCTGCAAGTCTAAAAATATGTACTGGCAAGCAGTTTTCTTTGAATAAAGTCATCCATTTGTTTTCTGCTTCGACCCTGTTTTTTCCTCTAATTGTTGTAGGCATAGTTGGGGTCTGTTCGTCTACCCAGTCCCCATTATGGTTTCCATATACGCCAGTCGTAGAAAGATACCCTACCCAAGACAGTCCTTTACATTTTTCAATAATTTTTTCTTGAAATTCGAAGAGTACCGGATCCCCATATTTGTTAGGGGGGATTGAAACAAGTATATGGGTAGCCCATTCAATATCGTCTAACAGTTTTCTATCTGGCCATAATCGTACTTTTATTCCAAAATCCTCTATCTGATTATATTTTTTTTGAGTTCGGGTGGTTGCCCTTACTGTCCAACCAGCTGGCTGGAGCTCTTTCGCTAAAGCTTTAGCTGAATATCCATGACCAAAACTTAATAAACGCACTTTAAGACCTAACCTTTAATTTAACGAGGGCCCATCTGGCTGCATCTGAAACGGACATATCATCGTCGTTAACAAGTTTCTCAGCACTATTAATAAGGCTTTGATCCTGAGAGTTCCCAATAGCATATAGTACATTCCGTACAAATCTATTTCTACCTATCCTCTTGATAGGAGATCCACTAAACAAACTCCTAAAACTTTTATCGTTTAAAGTCACTAAATCTACTAATTTTGGGGATCGCAACTCCTCTCGAGCATTATATTTTAAGTCTGAGCCAATCTTTGCAAACTTGTTCCAAGGACATACCGCCAAGCAATCATCACACCCGTAGATATGATTGCCCAATTTATTTCTAAGCTCTAAATCAACAGGCCCACTATGTTCAATGGTTAGATACGAAATACATTTTGTTGCATCAAGCTTATATGGTTCAGGAAAGGCGTCTGTTGGGCAAATATCTAGACAAGCCCGACAAGACCCACAGCTATCCTCCTCCTTTAGATCCGGCTCAAAATCAACAGTGGTTAAAACAGCTCCTAAAAAAAACCAATTCCCTAAGTCTCGAGCCAAAAGATTAG
>JAQBUS010000150.1 GCA_027623875.1 Pseudomonadota bacterium | reverse complement strand
ATGGAAACCTAATCTAATTTTAATTAAACTAATAAAACTCTGAATTAGTTGATCTTAGAGCCACCGTTAAGGACCAAACATGCGTATATTGATAACAAATGATGATGGAATAAATGCCCCAGGTCTTGAGGCGCTACTGACCATAGCAAAAACAGTTTCCGGAAAAAATGGTGAGATCTGGACGGTAGCTCCCGCAACCGAACAATCCGGTGTCGGCCATTGTATAAGCTATAACCAACCGTCACTCATAACAGAACTGGGACCACAGAGATTTGCCATTCAAGGCTCGCCAGCAGATTGCGTACTTGCCGGTCTAAGCTATGTTTTAAAGGACAACCCTCCAGACCTGATTCTTTCAGGGGTAAATAAGGGCAATAACTCCGCAGAAAATACCGTATATTCTGGAACCGTTGGCGCAGCTATGGAAGGTGCCCTCCAGCACATTCCCTCCATAGCACTATCGCAATTCTATGGCCCTAAAAATGTTAACCTAGAGAACCCCTTTGAGGCATCTCTAGCATACGCTGGCTCTGTTATTAAAAATCTTCTCCAAAAAGGCCACTGGAATGGTGATGGCTATAAAACATTCTATAATGTGAATTTCCCTCCAGTACCTAGTGCCGATGTGAAAGGCATTAGTGTGGTTGCTCAAGGTTCAAGAGGCCATAATTCTCGCTTTAAATTAGAACCTGTGGTGGCACCAAACGGAAGAACATTTCTCTGGGTAAAAGGTGGCCCTCAAGATATTGCCACAGAGGAGGGTACCGATGTACATGCTAACCTAAATGGCTTTATATCAGTCACTCCGATGAGATGTGATCTAACAGCCCATGATTTAATAGAAAACTTAAAGATGAGCATATAATGGCAGCAAAAGAGGTGGCAAAATCAGAAAAAATTATGCAATTTATCTACTCGCTTAGGTCGAAAGGTATAACAGACTCTCGCGTACTATCTGCAATGGAAAAAATTGATAGAGCAGATTTTGTTAAGGGAATATTTTCTGACCGCGCTTACGAAGACGTCCCACTACCGATACTTTGCTCTCAAACAATTAGTCAGCCCTCAATAGTAGGGTTAATGACACAAGCTCTTGATATTAAGCCAAGAGATTCAGTTCTTGAGATCGGTACAGGTTCAGGTTACCAAGCGGCAATTCTAAGCTTACTTGCTCGCAGGGTTTATACAATTGACAGGCATGCCAATTTAACAAAACCTGTCCGGAATTTGTACAACTTATTGAACCTAAATAACGTCACGGTTTTTACCGGAGATGGGAGTTTTGGATTACCAGAGCAAGCACCTTTTGATCGAATAATGGTCACCGCAGCGGCCGAAGATCCACCAGGGCCCTTATTGGCTCAGCTAAAAGAAGATGGCATAATGATAGTCCCTGTAGGGCAGTCAGATGCAATCCAAAAATTGATAAAGGTAAGACGCACTAGTACAGGGTTCGACTACCAGGAACTTTTTTCGGTACGCTTTGTTCCACTACTTGAGGGATTAGGCCAATCTTAATACTGTATTGTAACCTAAAGTTAAGTTAGACTTCTAATAAGTACAATAGATATGCGGGTGATTAGTATGGGTAAGTTAAAAAGAACGTCATATATGCTAAGTATTTTTATACTTCTTTCTTCATGTGAAGGCATACAACAAAAATTATCCAGCTTTGATTTTGATTTACGAAACTCAAGCAAAGAAAAAAAGTCGTTAATTGAGAAGAAATCCGACAAAAACGATTCAAAAAATAATCTTAGTAAAGATACAAAGGTTAAAACTAGCTCAGTCTCTAGCGACAAACTTGACGAAGTAATTCCAAACAAAAAACCGAAATTAGAGGCTGCAACTCTAAAACCTGTTATAATAGAGGTAAAGAAACCAGTATTTATCCAACCTGTTGTGGGAAATACACTTCGCCCATATGAAAAGGGCGTAAACGATGGGATAGACATTTCTGCGGTAAGCGGTTCAGATGTTAGGGCAGTTTCTGGAGGTCAGATCGTGGCCATTACCAAGGACACAGATCAGCGTTCAATAATTATAATAAGACACCAAGGTAACTTGTTAACAATTTACGCTAATATAACCAACATATTGGTTGAAAAAGGGCAGTTCGTCGCTTCTGGACAAAAAATTGCAACTGTTCCAAACTCAAAACCATCCTTTTTACACTTTGAAGTAAGAGAAGGTATAGAGAGTGTCGACCCGGAGAAATACTTTAGAGGCTGATACCTTTTCTGCCAGCTAAATCTGTAAAATACTGCCAGGCAACTCTGCCAGATCTAGCTCCTCTAGTTTGCTGCCATTCTATAGCCTCAGAAATTAATATGTCTTCCGGAATTATCAATCCATACCGATCGCAATAACCTCTAATTATGCGGAAGTATTCATCTTGACTGCAAGCATGAAATCCGAGCCAGAGTCCAAAGCGATCAGATAATGAAACTTTCTCATCAACAGTTTCAGATGAATTTATTGCACCGCTTTGTTCGTTTTCAATCATTTCTCGTGGCATTAAATGTCTCCGGTTCGATGTCGCATAGAAGATAACATTATCTGGTCGTCCTTCTATACCCCCGTCTAACACTGCCTTTAAAGATTTATAGTGCTGATCATCGTGAGAAAAACTTAAATCATCGCAAAACAGTATAAACAGATACTTACTCTCTCTTAATCTCCCTAACAGACGTCCGATCGTAGGAAGATCTTCTCTAAGAATTTCAACTAGCTTAACCGCAAACCCTTCGGATATAACTCTAGTATGAATCGCCTTTACCAGTGACGACTTACCCATTCCACGTGATCCCCAAAGCAGCGTATTATTCGCTGCAAACCCTTTGGCGAATTGATAAGTATTTTTCAATAATGTATCACGTGCTTGGTCAATCCCTAACAGTAAGTCCAATGTTATAGAGTTAACCGTTGAAACTTTCTGCAATCTGTCCGGGCTAACATGCCAAAGAAAGGCTTCCGCGGAATCAAGATCGTTGAATAAATTCGGTGGTGGCGAAATTCTTTCTAGTGCCTCAGCTATTCTAAGTAGAACGTCTTCAGTCATGACAGTAAACTTTTTGAATTATCCTAATCAACCTCATCGTCATCCTCAAACCATAGGCCTTCCTCACGAAGTTTTTTCTCTCTCTTTTTCTCAACTCTTTTTACCAAGAGGATGGATATTTCGTAGAGCCCATAGACAACTACAAACAAGATTACCTGAGTAATAACATCCGGTGGAGTTACAACCGCAGCTAAAACCAAAATTGCAACCATTGCATATTTTCGCACACTTCCAAGTCCTGCACTTGAAACCAACCCTGCCTTCCCCATTAGCGTAAGTAAAACTGGTAACTGAAAACAGAGTCCAAAAGCCAAAATAAACTTAATTGTTAAATTTAAATATTCGGAAACCGATCCTTGGAACGTAATTCCAGGGTCACCTAACCCCGAGCTTGTTCCTTCCACGAGATCTCCTGAGGAGCCTATTTGTTGAAAACCTAAAAAGAAATCAAAAGCTAGAGGAATAACAATATAAAAAGCGAACGCCGCCCCTAAAAAAAACATTGCCGGAGAAGCAATAAGAAAAGGTAAAAACGCGTTTTTCTCATTTTTGTATAAGCCCGGAGCGACAAACCGCCATAATTGCCCAGCAATATAAGGGAAAGTCAGTATAAATCCCCCCAAGAGCGAAATTTTTACTGCAACAAAAAAACCTTCTTGCAACTTAATTAAAATCAATCCGCAATCTTGACCTCTCTCTAAAAGCTGCCCACAAATCGGAAGAGTTAGGAAATTAAATATTGGGTTCCAAACTGTAAAACAGATAATCATCCCAACTATAAAAGCTAAAACAGATTTTATTAATCGGGTTCTTAATTCTGTCAGGTGCTCAAGAAGAGGCGCACTACTAGATTCAATGTTTTCGCCATCTGTATCAGAACTCATTATGAATCATCTTTTTCTTGAACGGAGTTCTGGTTTTTTTCACTTACCAAACTACTATCAGATTTAGTTTGAGTTTCTAGAGCAACGGACTCGGTTAATGAGCTCTCATCATTGGCTGTTGGTATCAAGGGATCAGCATCCCTTTTCTTTTTTCTCTTTTCTACATCTTCTAAAGTCTTATCTGCCTTTTTCTTTAAGTCGTCTGCCAATTTTTGAGTTTCAGAATCTTTAGTATAACTACTAAAGTCAGTTGCCTTTTTTACAGCATCAAGACCCATTTTTTTAGGATCTGCTATATGAGAAAGATTAGCCGAAATATCTTTGACACCAGCATCGTCCGCTGCATCTTCCATAGCCTTTGTGAATTCTCGAGCCATTTTTTTTACTTTAGCGGTATATTTCCCGACTGTTTTAAACATGCCGGGCAAGTCTTTAGGTCCCACCACAATCAATGCAACAAGAGCAATAAGTAAAAGTTCTGTCGAACCGATGCTTGGCATAAATAAGCCCTAAATTAAATTTTATCTTTTTCGTCTTTTTCGTCGGATGGTGTTACATCTTTCACATCTGCAGTAGACGCATCCAACCCTTTACTAGTGTCGTCAACGCCTTTCTTAAAAGCTGTGATTCCTTTTCCAACTTCACCCATTAAAGAAGAAATCTTACCTCTACCAAACAATACCAAAACAACTACAGCTATTAAAAGTAAACCCGGTAAACCAATATTATTTAATCCCATAATCCTTATCTCCATTAGA
>JAQBUS010000149.1 GCA_027623875.1 Pseudomonadota bacterium | reverse complement strand
CAATTATGTTTATACCATCGGCATTTACGGTTCCTACTGGGGAAGCTCATTGGGAAATTTTGTTAAGAGCAAGAGCAATAGAGAGCGGATCCTTTGTTATTGCTGTAGCGCAAGCCGGAAAACACGATGATGGTCGTCAAACTTATGGCCATAGTATGGTTGTAGACCCTTGGGGAAAGATTTTACTTGAGATGAATGCTCGTGACGCTGGTTTCGGAGTTGTTGACCTGGATTTATCTCTAGTTGAAAAAGTGCGTGGTCAAATTCCATCATTAAAAAATGAACGATCTTATACGTTTGTTCACGAAAAGAACCAATTTAATAAAAACTAAACAAAAAACTATAGAAAGGAAATATTATGAAACTGAAAGTTCGAATTCTCCTTACAACAGTACTGGCGTTTGGAGCAATGTTCATGTCGCCTGTTTATCTGTCTGCAAAGGAACGACCTGACCTAGTTATCGCTGTTGATAACCTTTGGGAAACAATGGACCCAGTTATTGGGATATCAACTACAGGAGCACGAGTTCACTCTAATGTGTTTGATACTTTAATACGACGAAATAGATGGGAAGATCCCGACGGAAACAAATTGGTCCCGTGGTTAGCCACTAGTTGGGAAAGAACCACCCCAACAATTTGGACTTTTCATTTAAGAGAGGGTGTGAAGTTTCACGATGGACATATAATGGATGCAGAAGATGTAGCTTTTTCAATTTCTGAGGAACGCTTATGGGCAAAAAAACCATTGGCTCCAAGAGGAAAAAGGTATGCAGCAGGAATTGTTAGATCTGAGGCAACCGGCCCTTTAACCGTTGAGATTGAAACTGCCACACCAGATCCAAGTTTTGCTTATCGTTTAGTGACACCTTTAGGTTTTGTTTTACCAAAGCACTATTACAATGAAGTAGGAACAAATGCATTTGGTCAAAAGCCAATTGGAACGGGCCCTTACAAAATAGTTTCGTTTGACCCTTCAGCAGAGCTTGTTGCAACAGCTTTCGACGATTATTGGAATGGTCCAGCACCTGCAGCCAGCTTAACATATAGAATAGTTCCAGAATTTTCTACACGTTATGCTGGTTTGGCAGCCGGAGAGTTTGACGTAATTGTAAGCATTCCAGCTGATCAAGTAAAATCCGTGAGAGGAACGGCGGGTATTAAAGTGATGGAGAAATCTATAGAAAACTATCCTATGTTTGCCTTCAATACACTTGATACTGAGGAAACCCCTAACAACCCTCTTAAAGATGTTAACTTACGCAAGGCAATGGTTACAGCAATTGATAGGGATGGAATTGCAAAAGCTCTATGGGGCGACGCAACGTTTGTTCCAGCGCCGTTTAATTTTCCTGAATACGGTGATTACTATGATCCTGACCGGAAGGCTGTATATACCTATGATCCAAAGAGGTCTGCTGAGTTCTTGTCAAAAACTAACTACAATGGTGAAGAACTTATATGGCATATTACCAGAGGCTTCTATCCCAACTATGAAGTAGCCGCTGAGTTCATGGTAGAGCAATGGCGTGAAGTAGGGATTAATGTCCGCATGAAGATCGTGGATAATTTCAGTCTTGCCTATAAACGCCCATTTCATATGTTAAATATGTCAATGTCTAGTGAGTTTTCGGGTGATCCTTACCGACCACTATGGTTAGACTGGGGCCCATTTTCTAGCAGGACCAACGCTAAGCATAAAACGTGGGTACCTTCTGACAAGTTCTTAGAGTTAGGTAATAAATTTGCCGGGGCTCAAGATTTTTCTTCAAGAAAGTCTGCATATTTAGGACTTGTCGCGGAATGGGAAGACATTACCCCGGGTATGTATCTCTGGAGAAATGTAGTTAGCTATGGTGTGCGGGATGATTTCAATTGGGATCCAGGCAACTCAGCGGTAACTATTTTTGATAGTATGTACATAAAATAAAAATAGGCCTGAGCCACACATGAAAAATACTAATACTGCTATTCTAGAGTTAAGTAATATCGGTATCCGGCTCCCTTCAGGAGCAGATCGAGAATGGGCAGTACGAGGTGTTTCATTTAGCATACTTCCCCAGCAGACATTGTGTCTTGTTGGGGAAAGTGGCTCAGGAAAATCAGTAATTGCACAAGCAATTATGGGCTTGTTACCCGCAGCGCTTCCACTAAAAGAAGGAAAAATTGATCTTTTAGGAAAAATCACTCCTGAACAGAGGTCTCCAGAATTTAACCTGCTCCGAAGTGTTAAAATGGGGATGATTTTTCAAGATGCGGTAGCAAGCTTGAATCCCATTAAAAGGGTTGGGTATCAATTAGAAGAGATACTACTTGTCCACGGAGTTTCACGAAAAGAGCGTAAGCCACGCGTTTTAAAAATGCTAAGAGATGTTCTTTTGCCAAATCCTGAGAGTTCTTACAATTCCTATCCGCACGAAATGTCAGGTGGTCAGGCACAGCGGATTGTAATTGCTGGAGCCTTGCTGCTAAACCCCGCTCTTTTGATCGCCGACGAACCGACCACAGCCCTAGACGTTACAACACAAGCTGAAATTTTAGAACTTATTACCAAACTAAAAAGTAAGTTTGATACTTCTGTTTTATTTATTACCCACGATTTTGGGGTGGTATCTGATATTGCGGATCAGATTGCTGTTATGAAGGATGGAGAGATTGTAGAGCAAGGCAGTGCGCAAGACATCCTTCAAAAACCACAACATGAATACACTCAAAAATTACTAAAAGCCGCTATCCTAGATGCGTCGAAAGAGAAATTAGAAGATACAGAAGAAATACTTAAGGCAGATGCTATTTCATTAACTTATAAAAAGGGCTTTCTTTTTAATCAGAGGGAATTTAAGGCAGTTCAGCAGGTTTCACTAAGTTTAAAAGCAGGAAGTACCCTAGCAGTTGTAGGGGAAAGTGGTTCAGGAAAATCGTCACTCGCGAAATGTTTACTACGTCTTGAGAATATAAACGAAGGTCGAATTTTCTACCGTGGAAAGGACATGACCAATCAAAAAGGAGTTCTTTTGAAGGAGTTCCGTTCAAAAGTGCAGGTTGTTCTTCAAGATCCTTTCGGGGCTTTAGATCCCCGCTTTAAAATTATAGATGCGATAGCAGAGGGCCCAATTATTCATGGCTCATCCCGGGAGAAGGCCAATTTGGGTGCATTAGAGATGTTATCTCTGGTCGGACTTACACCACAATCAGCAGAGAGATATCCTCAAGAATTTTCTGGAGGTCAACGCCAACGAATCTGTATAGCAAGAGCGTTAATTATGCGACCAGAAATTCTAATAGCAGATGAAGCTGTCTCGGCGCTTGATGTTTCAATACAGGTTAAGATTCTTGATTTGTTTGAGGGTTTACAAAAAAGGCTAGGTTTTGCAATGATATTCATCACGCATGATTTACGAGTGGCTGCAGCAATTTCCGACAGCGTTATAGTTATGAAGGGGGGAAAGGTTGTCGAAAGTGGACCAACCCCTTCTGTGTTTAAGAATCCGCAAGCGCCATATACTAAAATGCTTCTGGCATCCGCACCAGGTAGTGGGGTTGGAGAGGTGAAATGACGGGATTTATTTTATCAAAACTTTTTAGAGCTTTTATCACTCTTTTGCTAACTGTTAGCCTTGTTTTTATTTTTATCAGGTTTTCTGGTGATCCGGCTGCCGCAATGGCTCCGCCGGATGCACCTCAAGAAGTGATTGACCAGTATGCAGAAAAGTTAGGCTTAGATAAACCGTTGTGGGTTCAGTATACTAACTACCTTGGTCAAATTTTCAGGGGAGATTTTGGATATTC
The DNA here is from genome assembly GCA_027623875.1 of Pseudomonadota bacterium. Taxonomy (GTDB): domain Bacteria; phylum Pseudomonadota; class Alphaproteobacteria; order Rhodobacterales; family Rhodobacteraceae. Next base: position 916 of record JAQBUS010000149.1, on the reverse strand, counting down.
GGTTGATTCAGGTCGATCTTCTGTGAGTTTGTTTTTAGATAGACTTCCAGCGACACTATATCTGGGCGGACTGTCTTTACTGATTGCTTTAACGGTAGGGATTACTTTAGGAACAGTCGCGGCATTAAACCGAGGTAATGTTTTAGATAGAAGTGTTATGGCTTTTTCAGTTTTTGCCTTCGCGATGCCTAATTTCCTTTTTGGTCTCGCGGTAATTCTTATTGGCGCTCTTGGTTTTCAGACTTATTTGGGTGGTCAGGGGGCGACACTATCCTGGATTGGTGTCTTACCTCCAGCCTTAACCTTAGGACTGGCGTCAACTGGTAGTTATGCTCGTTTTAGTAGATCATCCCTATTGGAAACAATAAACAAACCTTTCGTTTTGGCTGCGGAAGCCCGAGGAATTTCGAGGACAAGGAGACTTGTTTTTCATGCAATGCCTAATGCGGCAATACCATTAGTTACCTTAATTGGGTTATCGTTAGGAGGGCTTATAGCGGGCTCTGTTGTAACTGAACAGGTTTTTGCTTGGCCAGGTGTTGGCCAACTTTTAGTTAGGTCTGTTGCCACTAGAGACATAGCTACTGTTCAATTTATTGTATTGGCTATTGCAGCCACAATGGTTTTCGCAAATTTGTTGGTAGATTTTTTATACTTAATTATAGACCCACGGATTAGAGCACAGTGAGTGTGCTCTCTAAAAACTCTGAGAGTCTTTTAGTTCCGTTTGCTGTAAAGCTAGCACTATGTTTTGTTCTTGCATTTGTTTTGTTTGCACTTTTTGGACAGCTTTTATCACCGCACGAGTTTCGAGCGACCTCTTTGTTTCATCGTCTAGAGCCCCCAGTTGGCTTCGGTGGATCGTGGACTTACCCGCTTGGTACAGATGGTCGAGGAAGAGATCTATTAGTACGGT
>JAQBUS010000148.1 GCA_027623875.1 Pseudomonadota bacterium | reverse complement strand
CTCTCTATCAAGCAATTCATAGACTAGTGCCCCCATTGCGTATATCCCCGCGTCTCCTGAACATATTAGCGCAACATTTGCGCCTTCACCTGCTCTCTCAAGAGCATATCGACATCTTTCCTCTTCTTGACCTAAAGGAAAATCTGTTCGCTTCTTACCTGCCGCAATCGGCCCTAAAAGATCTAAATATAATCCATAACCAATCAATTCGTCAGCCTCACCAACTAAAATAGAGGCTTCAGGAGTCCGCCAATCAGCTTTCCCAGGGCCAATACCAACCAAGGAAAGTCTTCCTCGTTTTCTTCCATTAAGCCCTTCCATTGGAAATGAAGAAACCGCTAATGCACAGGTAGCATTGGCAGATTTTATTTTTGGGGCAAAAAGTCGCCCGCCTTTTCCAACCTGTGCTAAGGCAGCTGCTTCACTTACTCCGTGACAACCTACCTCTGCAAAAACTACTTCAGACGGGTTCGCCAACCTCGATGTCTCAAGTTCCAGTTCATCAGAATTAAATAATTGTACTGGAATAGTAAGCTCTCTAGACAAGTTTAACACTGCCACTTCATCAGCCTTTAAGTCCAATGTATTTATTGAATGAATCGCATTGGGATTAACATCATGCATATCAAGCAACTTATGAACTAGATTACTTAATTCCACTGGTGGACAATTTCTTGAGCAACCTACACCTAAAGAAAATTTCTTAGGATAAAATATCACCTGTGGGTTATTTTCTGAGCTAGTTTTCTTTGTTGTACATAAAATTTCCAGTTCATCTCCGATGGGCAGAGCAGATAACCAGCTTGCATTTTCTGCCTCTTCCCCAGTAATTTTCACTCCGCCACCAGAAAGTAGATTTGCCATGGCCAACTTAACATCACTTTCCTTAGAAAGGGCCCACCCGGCAGGTGGCTCATCCAATGAAAGCCCCAAGGATACTTCGCCAGAAGTGGTAATGGCAGCCCTAGCACCCAAGAATTCAGCTACTTGGTTAGCTAATCTATTAGCCCCCCTGTGACCTCCTAAAAGTGGGACAACAGTTAAGCCGTCATCTGAAACCGATATTAAAGGTGGTTCAACTAGTTTATTTTGCAACATCGGTGCAACTGAGCGTATAAGTATTCCAGATGCACAGACACCTATAATGGGAACCCTAGAAGCAAATAGAGTTCTTACATGGACCAAAGCATCGTCAAAAAATTCGTCTGCAAATTCAACTCTTCCAATTCGACCATGCAACCGAGCAGACAAACTAATGGCTATTTTTTTAGCTGTCTCCTGACCTGCTCGATTTAGACAAATGACAACGGGATTTAAAGCCATGGGTCATTTACTTTAGTTACAATGATCATCGAGAAATAAGGTGCTTGATCCGGGGCCTCACTTACCCGACAGACATATTCATTTTCTAGGGTTGCATGTTCCACATATATCGCCTTTTTTTCCAATTCTAACTCCTTCAAAACAGCAGAAATTCTTTTTAAATGACGACCGACTTTCATTATTACAACTGTGTCAGCCTCGAAAATGCGTTTTCTTAACTCTGGGGAGCTCAACGGGCCTGGAATAACGGTCAAATGTTCGTTTCTTGCCAGAAGAGGTTTTTTTGCTACAGCAGCGCAAGCCGTTAGAGACGTAACACCCGGAATAATGTCCACCGTAAATAGCTTAGATAAACGTGCAAAAAGATACATAAATGACCCATAGAAAAAGGGATCTCCCTCACACAAACATACTACGTCTAAACCATTTCCAAGTACTTTAGCTATTTTTTTTGCTGCGTTATCGTAAGCTTTTTGAGCCGGCAACCTTTCAATCGTCATGGGAATTATAATTGGAATTTCTTCGATCCCGACTGATATATATTCAGCCGCAATCCTTCTCGCAAAGCTGTCTTTATTTTCAAGAACAGGGTAGGCTATTACCTTGGCAGAGCGAAGTATCCGTGCAGCTTTAACAGTAACCAGTTCGGGATCTCCAGGCCCTAAACCTAGACCGTACAAAATACCACTCATCTCTTAATTATACTCCACTGAGTGACTGGCATAAAAGGTCTCCAAGCAAACCGCGGACCAATCGGCTCTGCTCTATTCACAGCCAGCCTTACGAGATTTCCACCGTATTGATTATGCAGGGAACTTAACTCAACCTCTGTCTCGACTGTTACTGCATTGGCTACCAGCCGCCCAAATGGCTTTAAGGCGTTCCAGCAAATGTCAAATGTTTCCTTAGTCAAGCCACCACCAATGAAAACCGCATCCGGGTCTTCTAACCCCTTCAATGCTCCTGGTGCCATACCATCAACTAACCGTAACTGCGGCGCTCCGAGAGCAAGCGCATTCTCAGAAGCAATTAACCTACGTTCAAGTTTGGGCTCGATCCCAATTGCCCGGCCGTCATAGACCGCTCGCATCCACTCTATTGAAACTGAACCACAACCAGAACCAACATCCCAAAGCAAAGCACCTCGCATGGGCATAAGCTTAGAAAGAGTTATTGCCCTGATTTCTCTTTTAGTCATGTTGCCATCATTTTTAAAAAGGGAGTCATCTAGACCAGGCAGGCGCGAATTTATCACCGCACCAGGAGATGCTATGCAATTGACCATGAGAGTATTGAAATCAGGCACTTCATAATCCCACTCTGTCGAAAGCCCATCAAAACGCTTCTCTCCAGCCCCCCCCAAACTTGAAAACACGGTCATTTCAGATTTTTGAAAGCCTCTATCATTTAATAAACGAGCCACCTCAAGCGGCGTTTTAGATCCTGTTGTTAATATAATTAATTTCTGATTTGGTTGAATGAATGGTATTATTTGCTCTACAGGCCGACCATGAGCCGTAAGGGTTTCAACGTCTGCTAAACTCCATCCCATACGCGCAGAAGCCATCTGAAAGGCTGAGATATGTGGATGAAATATCAATTCAGAGCTTTTAAAATTTTTACTTATTCTGGCCCCTACAGAAAACCATAAGGGGTCACCGGTGGCTAAAACTACAACTCTTCTTCCTTTTAATGCGTATAACTTCTCTATCAAAGCATTAAAGGGAGACGGCCATGATAAACGCTCCGCCTTAATCTTGTTTGATAATTTATGGTGTCTGTCTCCACCAATTATTATTTCAGCTTCCTCTACAATTGAACGCGTTACAGCAGTTAAGCCAGCTAACCCGTCTTCACCTATTCCTACTATGTGTAACCAAGCCCGCAAATTAACCAAACCTTACTTTTTATATTGAGAAATTACCTTAACATCTCATAAATCAAAATTATTCGTTTTCCCTCAAACTAACCGACAGAGCATTAACCGCAGCAGATGCAAGCGCTGACCCACCCCTGCGACCCTTTAATGTTACAAATGATAACCCGAGATTATTTTTGGAAAGCTCGGCCTTAGATTCAGCAGCTCCCACAAAACCAACCGGGAAACCTAAAATAAGAGCTGGACGTGGCCAACCTTTTTCCAACAACTCTAGTAAATGAAATAGTGCTGTCGGAGCGTTACCTATACAAACAATAGCACCCTCTATATTATTTTTCCACAACTCGACTGCTGCAGCTGATCGAGTGTTGGATATACTCTTAGCAATATTTTCTGTGCGAGGGTCATTTAAGGTAGTGATTACCTTAGTTTCAGTTGGAAGATAGCGGGAGGTTATCCCTGCTTTAACCATCTCGCAATCACACAATATTGGAGCCCCCTTCTGAAGAGCATCAAACCCAGCTTTAAATGCTCCATCAGAAAAAGCAATTCGGTCGGCTATATCGGGCATTCCACAGGCGTGGATCAATCTTAAAGCAATTTCTCTTAAACCGGCCGGAAACCTCTCGAGGTTTGCCTCTGAAGCAGCTATTTTAAAGCTTTCTTTATATATGACGTTAGGATTTTTTTCATACGGTCTCATTAAAAACCTTCACAAAGCAAGACAAAACTAGGCATTCGAATTAATTGTTTCATGGTTTAACTTTTCGTGCACTCTCAGGGCCGTGAGGATGCTTTGCATGTGGATAAACCGCATGTTGGTGACCATGGTCATGGTCATGGTCATGGTCACTGGCATGAAGTCTACAAAGGCCAGTACAAAAATCTTCACAAAGTGTACATTCATTTACATTTGATCCAGGAGCACTCGCTCCTTGTCCCTCAACGTGATGGTGGTGAGACTCCTGAGGAGCACCAACTTCCGCCTCAAACCCAAGAACCTGAGTCCTATATTTGCACATAGCACAATTTGGCGGCGGAATTTCACCTAATTGCTCTGTAATACGATCAGCAAATGTAAGCAAAACATTCTGATGATCATTAAGATACCCTGCTTTTACAAATTGGATTTCAGGAGAGCTTTTCGCTACCATATCGGTGTATCCATATATCCGATCAATAAGAATACCTGTAAAAAGAAAATAAGGGAAAACTATAATTCTTTTGTAGCCCAGTTTTGTGGCATGCTTTAAGCAAGGTTCAACGAGAGGAAAAGTCACCCCTGAGTAACCCACTTCCATCCATCCAGTACCCAAACCCTCATGCAGCATTCGAGCAATTTTCGCTACATTCCCATTTGCATCAGGGTCAGAAGCTCCGCGACCTATTACTACTAGACAAGTCTCCTCCAAAGACACAAATTCTGCGGTTTGGTTGGCATCCTGTATGGCTTCAAAAATTCGAGCGCCTGCAGCAGCGATCATTTGGGGGTCAATACCAAGCTCT
>JAQBUS010000147.1 GCA_027623875.1 Pseudomonadota bacterium | reverse complement strand
ACCAGTAAAATAAAAAATGGTGTCTGTTGAAGGTTTCGCAACTTTAACCTAGAAAAAATCAATGGAAACTTGAAGTAACTTTTCTACTTCAGGAACGTATTTTGAAAGAGAAAAAATAACTACAACATCACCATCTAAAATCTTTGTGGAACCACTCGGTTTTATAAAGTTTACACCCCTTTTTACTACTCCAATCATAACACCCGCAGATAATTCTATATCTTTAATCAATTTACCAGATATCGGCGAAGTAGATAAAATTTGAGCCTCAATGACCTCGGCTTCTGCGTCTCCGACTGAATACACTTGACGAACCCTGCCATGTCTAACGTGCCTCAATATTGAGCTAACAGTTGTTGCTCGCGGATTTAGGTGCGCATCTATTTTTAACGGTGTCATTAGTGATATTAACGATGGGTCATTGAATAGAGCAATGCCTACATCACACCCCTCGGATTTGCCCCTAACTACTGCCAGCAAATTGGTGCGGTCGTCATCCGTAACAGCAAGAATGGCATCACTGTGGCTCACATTAGCTTCAGCTAGAATGTCTAAATCCAGTCCATCACCATTTATAACCACCGTTTTGTCTAAAGTTGCGGCTGCGTGCTCAGCAACCTGTCTGTTTTTTTCTATAATCTTAATCCGATACCGGTCAGAGCTTGCCTCAAGTGCTTTTGCAACAGCAAGCCCTACCACGCCTCCTCCTATGATAATTATTCTCTCTTGCTTTTGTGTTTTCTTTCCAAAAATCTCCATAGTTCTTGAGACATCATCTTTTTGAGATATTAAGTAAACTTGGTCATCGCAAAACATTTGATCCTCAGATGTGGGCACAAATAGAGCACCCTTTCTTCTAATACCTAGAACAAGCGTTCTTAAAGTAGAAAATAAATCAGTTAGCTGTTTGAGTGGGGTGTTTAAAACAGGACAGTCCGAAGTGAGCTGAATGCCAAAAAACTGTGCATCGCCTTTTAAAAAAGTTTCTGAATCAAATGCGGCCGGTGCAGCCAACCTCTGTAAGGCTGCTTCAGCCACTTCTCTCTCAGGACTTATAACTACATCTATTGGAAGATGGTCTTGCCTATACAGATCTGAGTATATAGCGTTCAGATAAGATTGACTTCTCAAACGAGCTATCTTTCTTGGGACAGAAAAAATAGAGTGGGCAATTTGACAAACAACCATATTTACTTCGTCTGACGTAGTAGCGGCAATAATCATATCTGCATCTCTTGCACCAGCCTGCTCTAAAACATCTGGATAACTAGCAAAACCTGCAACACCCTGAACATCAATATTTTCTGTGGCACGGCGAATTAAGTCAGGATCACTATCAACAATGGTCACACTGTTTTGCTCTCCTGACAAGTGCCTGGCTATTTGCCACCCCACCTGACCAGCACCGCAAATAATAACTTTCATTCCTGAAATCCCAAATCAAATAAACACATACAAAATCTTTCTATGTATTGTTAAGTTAGAAAATATCGTCAAAAGCACCTGCATTCAACATCGATCCAGAAGTATTTTCATTTCGTTTTAAACTCGACGAAATTTTTAAAGACTTTAATTTCCGGTGTAGAGCCGACCGCTCCATTCCAACAAATGTAGCCGTCTTAGAGATATTCCCACCAAAACGATTAATTTGAGTTAACAAATAAATTCGTTCAAAGTGCTCTCTAGCTTCGCGCAACGGCATCGTTGAGAAACTTGCACTTAAATCAATGCTTTGATCTTTAACCACAGTTTCATCCTCTCCTTTAAATTCTGCGGGCTTAATACTGTCCCGTTCCAACCCTAAAATTAGAACTCTCTCAATTAAATTCCTTAACTGACGTATATTTCCAGGCCACTTCATTGTTTGCAAAAAGGAAAAAGCCTCGCCTGATACTTCTCTTAATGGAAGCCCCTGACTGGAGTTGAATTGTTCAATAAAGTGATTGCTTAAGTTTGGTATATCTTCTCTTCTGTCTTCCAAACTCGGTATGTAAATTGGCACTACATTAAGGCGATGGAATAATTCAGACTTAAATGACCCAGAACTGACTTCACTTTCTAAATTTTTACTACTACTTGATACAACCCTAAAGTTAGATTTTAGTGTGATTGTTCCCCCAACTCTTTGAAAATCAGGGTCGGTCAAAGCTCTAACAACCATCTGTTGCGTCTCTAACTTTAGTTCGGAAACTTCATCAAAATAAATTACACCACCGTGAGCTTGTTCAAATAAGCCCATTTGAATTTTTCCATTTGAACTCTCCACCCCTAGCAAAACCTTTTCATACTCCAAAGGATTTAAAGAGGCACAATTGACAGTAACGAATGGTGCGGAACTCCTTGAAGAGTTCTTGTGAATAAACCTTGCTGCAATCTCTTTTCCACTTCCTGGACCGCCATAAAGCATAACTCTAGCATTAGAATTTGTTACTTTTTCTAACTTTGAAAGCATTGTCTTAAAAGGAGCGCTCTCACCAATTAAGGCTTGATTGAAAAACTCTCCGACTCTTAGGGAAGAATTCTCTTGGCGCAACTTAGCGGTTTCAAAGGCCCGTTTTACTACGACAAGAAGTTGATCGGTATTAAAAGGCTTTTCAATAAAATCATAAGCACCTTGCTTAATTGCCGCCACGGCTATTTCAATGTTTCCATGGCCCGATATGATTACGACCGGAATATCTGGGTTATTAGATTTTGTTAACTTCAAGATATCGATGCCGTCCATTTTACTGTCCTTGAGCCAAATATCAAGGATAAGTAAAGATGGCGGCTTACTTCTAATTTGAGCCATACATTCTTCGGAATTTTTTGCGAGCCTTGTTTTAAACCCTTCATCCTGAAGTATTTCTGCTATAATTTCCCTGATGTCTTGCTCATCATCAACAATCAAAATATCGTCCACTTTAACACTCCTAGTGCTTTAATAACAAAAAACTCAACTTAACTTTAGCTTGAATGTGGTAAAAGAACAACAACTTCTGCTCCAGAATGCAGCTCGTTCTCAAACGGAATTGAATCAAGTAAAGATATATTTCCTTGATGCTCATCAATTATTTTTTTAACGATTGATAAACCTAGACCCGTTCCCTCTTTGCGGGAGGTGACATACGGTTCAAATAAATCACTGCGATCTGCAGGAAAACCTATTCCATTATCTTTTATGGAAATGTTGAAAAAACCTTTGTCCATAAAAAGCGCAACCTTTATCTTTCCCTTAAATAAATCATCTTTTAGTAAACTGCTCTTTTTCATACTCGAAATTCCTTCCGCAGCATTTTTAATCAAATTAATACAGACCTGGCTTATCATAGTTTGATCCATATATGCGGGCGGAATATTGCCATCAATATCTAAAACAATATCAATATCCGCGTAAGCACTCCGCTGCAAAAGGCATGCTGACTTTAAGGTCTCTGATAAATTTCCTGCCTTAATAACTAGTTCAGGCATTCGAGCAAATTTTGAGAAATCATCTACGATTCTCTGAATATCACTTGTTTGGCGAATGATCACATCAGTGTATTGCTTGAGGTCATTCACCTCCCCCCCTACCAACGGCGAGAGTTTCTTGAATAACCTTTCTGCGGAAAGCCGAATAGGGGTAAGCGGGTTCTTAATCTCATGAGCAATCCTTCTCGCAACATCACCCCATGCAGCGAGCTTTTGCGCACTTACTAATTCTGTTACATCGTCAAAAACCACAACGAATCCTTCCAACAAACCTTTTTCAGAAACTCTTGTTCCAATCCGCACTAAAAGATTTTCAACCTTTCTCTGACGAGAAATCTTAATGGCTTCAGCAGTGTCACCGCTAAGAGTTTTTTGTGCGAGATTAAATAATGTTAAAAATTCAGGAATTAAAACTTTAACATTTTGTTTCAAAGCTTCAGTTTCTTTAACTCGTAATAAATCTAGTGCTGATTTATTAATAAAAGTGATGTTGCCTTTCGGATCTACCCCAATAACTCCAGTCGACACAGATGATAATACAGAGTCGAACAGCCTAGTTCTCCTTTCGGTTTGTTCTGATGTAAGTATTAATTGATCTCTTTGAAACTTTAATTGCTTTGTCATATTATTGAAGGAACGACCAAGTAGAGATATTTCATCGTCATCGGGGGACTCATCCACTTTAGTCTCTAAGTTGCCCAACCCCACCTCTTGAGATGCATCGGCAAGACTAACAATAGGCCGCGAAAGTCTCTCTGCAAACCAGAAACCAAACCAAATCGATGCAAGAATAAGAATTACAGCAAAACCCAAATATAAAAGTGCAAAATTAAAAAGCAACTTACCTCGGTCGTCTTCTAGCTGTCGATAAAGACCCACTGTTACTTTTGTCTCGTCTAATAAACCCAGAATATTACCGTCTACGACTCGACTTACATAAAGATACCTATCTAAAAAATTTTTTAACTTAAGGACAGCCCGGAACTCATTGTTATCCCTATCTTTTATAATAATTGCTTCTCCATTTGTAGCTAGTAAAAGCGATTCACTAGATAGGGCTTCAAAATCAAATAAGTAACTTTTAAAACCCCTAGCTTTGATAACTCCGCCTCCATCAATTACAAATGCTTCCTTTAAACCCCTTTGAATTTTACTCTGTCCCTCTGTTAAAATAGAACGCAAATCAGAATCTTTAGAAATGTTAAATATTGTTCCTTTAGAATTCAAAAACATTGCAAGAATTTTTGTGTCATTTAGTAGGTTTTGTTCTTTTTCT
>JAQBUS010000146.1 GCA_027623875.1 Pseudomonadota bacterium | reverse complement strand
ATACATTATGGGCAATAGCTAGAGAAAAATATGGATCAGGGTTTCAATATGTAAGGGTTTATAATGCTAATCGGGATTTAATTAAGAATCCTGACTTAATTTACCCAGGGCAAGTTTTAACCATCCCAGGTGAATAATTCATCAGTTTGATTTATAAGAAATTTACTAATCAAGTTAATGTTTTCGGACTTAAAATATATCAAATAAAATTTGGAAAATATATAAATATGGCAAAAAATTCTACGAACTCCCTAAGAATAGTGGGACGAGTAATTCCTTACCTGTGGCCTACGAACCAAGCTTGGGTGAAGCGCCGAGTTATAACTTCTGTGCTTCTTTTGTTCGTTGCTAAAATTATTGCTGTTGGAACGCCTTTTTTTTATAAAGCTGCTGTAGATATTCTCTCTTCATCTGACCAATCGGTTGGTTTTTTTATTGGTCTTGGGGCAATTGGCCTTACGATAGCTTATGGTTTTGCTAAACTTTTACATGTGGGATTTCAGCAGCTTAGAGATGCTGTGTTTGCTCAAGTGGGTCAAAGAGCTTTAAGACAATTAGCGCTAGAGACTTTTGAACATATTCACAGGCTCTCCATGCGATATCACATTACTCGTAAAACTGGAGCCCTAAGCAGAATTATCGAGCGTGGTGTAAAAGGAGTAGATTTCCTTCTTAGGTTTTTATTGTTTTCGATTGGCCCTTTAATCATTGAGCTCATTATGACTTCAGTTATATTATATAGCCTGTTTGATATTCGTTATCTTCTTGTTGTTGTAACAACTATCGCACTGTACGTAGTTTTTACTTTTGCCGTTACGGAGTGGCGTGTAAAAATTAGAAAAATCATGAATGACCAGGACACTGATGCTAATCAAAAAGCGATAGATAGTTTATTGAACTATGAGACCGTTAAGTATTTCTCTGCCGAGACACGAGAAATAAACAGATATGATTCTGCTATGCAAAAATATGAACAGGCGGCTCTTAAAACTCAATATTCGTTGGCTTTTCTGAATTTTGGGCAATCTTTATTTATCAGCTGTGGTTTGATTATTGTAATGGTAATGGCAGCTATTGGAGTTAGCGACGGTAGCATGAGTGTAGGCGATTTTGTGATGGTAAACGCTTATATTATTCAAATTACTATGCCTTTAAATTTTTTGGGAACTATCTATAGAGAAATCTGCCAGGCGATTGTAGATATGAGTGAAATGTTTGATTTACTTGAACAGCCAGCGGAGGTTACCGATAAGCTTGGAGCTAAAGAATTAGAGGTTGGCCAAGGGAAAGTTAACTTTGATAATGTTTCTTTTGGGTATGATTCACGGCGCCAAATCTTAAATGGAATATCTATTAGTGTTGGATCAGGAGAAACGGTTGCCTTAGTAGGACCTAGCGGTGCTGGAAAATCTACAGTTGGTAGATTATTATTCCGGTTTTACGATATTACTGATGGATCCATTCAAATTGATAATCAAAATATTAAGGATGTTACTCAAGTTAGTCTTAGAGAAAAAATTGGTGTAGTCCCCCAAGACATAGTTCTATTTAATGACACTATATTTTATAATATCGCATATGGTAAAACCGGAGCTTCTAAACAAGAAGTTATAGATGCTGCAAAAGCAGCACAGATACACAATTTTATTGAGAAATTGCCGTCAGGTTATAATACCTCTGTGGGAGAGAGAGGCTTGAAACTCTCTGGAGGAGAAAAGCAGAGAGTTGGAATTGCTAGAACCCTCTTAAAAAATCCAAAAATTCTGATTTTGGATGAGGCAACCTCAGCCTTGGATTCTGAAACAGAGAAAGACATTCAAAATAGCCTTATGGAATTAGGGAGAGGCCGGACTGTGATAGCAATCGCGCATCGTTTATCAACGATAGCACATGCTGATCAAATTCTGGTTCTAGAGGGCGGACAGATAACTGAACGAGGAAACCATAATGAGCTTTTGGATCTTGGGGGTCGATATGCCTCGATGTGGTTTAGGCAAGCTTCCGAGAAAGAAGAAGCTGCTTAAAATTATCACATAACTTTAGAGACACGATTTATTATTTTTTTTGCTTCGTCTTTTGTCGTTGATAAAGTTTTTTTGTTTTCTCCAGGATAAAATTTTTCTCTTGTAGATGTGGCCATAGCGAAAGGAGTTTCTATTAACACATTTGTGTTAGGGTTTGCGTTTTCAGATGCCCAAGTTTTGGCTAAAAAGATTTGACTTCGTTTACTCATCCCATAGAGCCCATGATATTTTTTTTCAACAGCTGCATCATCAAAAAAAATAGCTAAACTACCTTTAACTAGTTTTAGGAGAGGGCTTAAATTAATTATTAAGTTTGAAGTTGCCTTGATATTTATCGCTATTGTTTTGTCAAACTCTTTTTCATCGACATGATTTATTGGAGATAGGGCAGGCGCATATATAGCTGTATGGGCCCATAGGTCTAGCCTACCCCAACGTTCATAGATGCTGATGCAGCACTGTTTGATTGCTTGTTCGTTGGTTATATCTAAAGGCATTAATGTTGCTGTCCCATTGCCAGCATTAATTCTATCATCTAAGTCTTCCAACCCCCCAACTGTACGGGCCAATGCTATGATGTGATAACCTTTTAGTGATAATTCTATAGCTAGTGCGGCTCCCAATCCTCTAGATGCACCGGTTACTAAAGCTATTTTTTTTTTGTTTTCAGACATAAGAATCTTTCTTATAGTTATTCAGACAATAAAGATATCAGCTTTTTAAAATTTATCTGAATAATTTTAAAGCCACAGAACAAGCAACAAATTTTTTTTAAATGTGTTGCTATTTCTGTTTAAAATTTAAAGAAAATTTTTAACGCCGTGTTATGTAATTTATTTTACTGAGCAGCCTTTAGAGCAAACCCTTTTGATATTTGATCACTTGGAATAATTGGGTAATCGCCTGTGAAGCAAGCGTCACAGTACTGCGGTGCGTTAGAATTTCTACCGCTGGGTTCTCCTAAGGCCCGATATAACCCATTTAACGAAATAAACTTTAGGCTATCTATTCCCAGATGTTTCTGCATTTCCTCTTCTGACATAGTCGCTGCCAAAAGTTTTTCTCTTTGGGGTGTGTCAACACCATAAAAACAGGGCCACGCGGTTGGCGGAGAGGCAATACGGAAATGAACCTCGGCTGCTCCAGCATCCAAGATCATATCTTTTATTTTTTTAGATGTTGTTCCTCTAACCACGCTGTCATCAACTAAAATAACTCTCTTCCCTTTAATTAGCGGTCTATTTACATTTAACTTTAAGCGGACGCCAATATTTCTAATTTGTTCACTGGGTTCGATAAAAGTACGTCCCGTATATTGATTTCTGATAATTCCCATTGCATATGGGATTCCAGACTGTAATGAATAACCTATAGCTGCAGGTGTTCCAGAGTCTGGCACTGGACAGACAAGGTCTGCATTCACAGGACTTTCTCTAGCTAACTCTCGCCCAATCGCCTCACGTGTCTCATAAACAGATCTGCCTCCCAAAATAGAGTCAGGACGTGAAAAATAGATATGTTCAAAAACACAAAATCTAGATTTCATGGGCTTAAATGGAAAATGTGAAGATACACCATCTGAAGAAATCACTACCATTTCTCCTGGATCGATTTCTCTAATAAAATCTGCACCTATTATGTCTAAGGCGCAAGTTTCAGAGCTTAGCACCCAGCCATCGCTCAATTTCCCTAAGACGAGGGGTCTTACCCCTAAGGGGTCTCTTACACCAAGAAGCTTATCTCCAGTCATAGCAACAATTGAAAATGCTCCTTCGACACGTCTGAGTGCATCTTCCATTCTTTCAGGAATTGTTTTTTGAATTGACCGAGCCATCAAGTGGATTATGCACTCGCTGTCTGAGGAGCTTTGGAAAATAGAACCGCGTTCTATTAATTCTGTTCTAATAGCGTCGGCGTTTGTTAGGTTTCCGTTATGCGCAATAGCCGCGCCACCTCTTGAGAACTCACCAAAAAAGGGTTGAACGTCACGTATTGCGGTTGGACCCTTAGAGCCAGATGTCGAATAGCGAACGTGACCAATGGCTATAGCTCCTGGCAAAGACCCCATTATCTTTTCTGATGTGAAATTATCTCTAACATAACCCATTCTTCTGGCAGAATTAAACCCAGCTTCAGAATCATATGAAACTATTCCACCAGCTTCTTGTCCCCTATGCTGCAGGGCATGAAGGCCAAGGGCAACGAAATTAGCCGCTTCTCGTGTTCCAATTACGCCAAATACCCCACATTCTTCTTTTAATTTGTCATCTTCGAGACCAGTAGAGTCGAATGGATGATTGTATAGAAATTTTTGAGCAGAAGGCATAGTATTTTTACCCTGATATTTAGTTACTAATTTGAGTCACTGTATGTATTAAATTGAAGAGAGTCACGGCTCCTTTAACAGTCTAACCTATTAAATAAATATGTTTAAGTATTTGGGTCGTCGCATTTTTTAACGAGGCCCTCATAATTAGATATAAGCCAGTTAGGAACATTATCTGGTGAAATTGTATTTATATTTTTTGATATTTGAGAGATAATTTTGTTGGTAAAACTTTTTTCTACTGAGCTTATGGAGTTACCGACAGTAACTTGATTATAAAAGACTAAAGAAACTGCAACTAGAATAGATCCCCTTATGACACCGAATAAGAGACCTAGTGGTTTGTCAACTGTATTAAGGATAGTTTTTTTTATAATAT
>JAQBUS010000145.1 GCA_027623875.1 Pseudomonadota bacterium | reverse complement strand
AACAAAATGACCATCCATCACATCTATGTGTACCCAGTCACATCCTTGTGCCTCTATGGCCTCACACTCAGCACCAAAATTTGCAAAATCTGCTGCTAAAATAGAAGGCGCAATTTTTATATCTCTAGAAAAGATCATCCGACTTAACAATTCCTTTTGTTTGATAGTCTCCACTTAAACTATTTTAATATTTTTTTGAACCGTAAATACTACTTTAGTTTTGGAAATTTTTAAATCAGCGTAAAAAAGATTAGTTAATTAAAAAGATACTTTTGGATCAAGGTCACCACTGATATATTTTTTGGCCATCTTATCCATTGAAATTACTTTTATTTTAGATCCATTACCCGCGGTTCCAAATCTTTCGAAACGATCTACGCAAAGGGTTTTCATCTCCTTAATCGCGGGCACCAAGAACTTCCTAGGATCAAATTCTGCTGGAGTTTCCATTGCTACTTTCCGAAACTGTCCTGTCATAGCCATACGGCAGTCTGTATCGATATTAACTTTACGAACACCCATTTTAATACCTCGCTCTATCTCTTCTACAGGAACACCATATGTTTGTGCCATTTTTCCCCCAGATTCATTTATAAGATCCTGCAAATATTGAGGCACCGAAGAGGAGCCGTGCATGACTAAGTGCGTTCCAGGCAATTTTGCGTGAATCGCTGCAATAGTTGACATTGCTAAAATTTCTCCATCCGGTTTACGGCTAAATTTATAAGCCCCATGCGAAGTCCCACAAGCGATTGCAAGAGCATCACATTTTGTTTTGTGAACAAAATCTACTGCCTGGTCGGGGTCAGTTAAAAGCTGATCTGCTGTAAGCTTTCCTTCTGCTCCTGATCCATCCTCTATTCCAGCTTCTCCAGTTTCCAAAGATCCTAGAATGCCGAGCTCTCCCTCTACAGAAGCCCCTACAGCGTGCGCTGCTATTACAACTCGCCGTGTAATATCAACATTATATTGATACGACCCCGGCGTCTTCATATCCTCTTCAAGAGATCCATCCATCATAACACTGGTAAAGCCGTGCCTTATTGCGGTCAAACATGTTGCTTCATTATTTCCATGGTCTTGATGCATACAGATCGGAACCTCTGGATTCATTTCAACTAAAGCTTGCACGATATGACGTAACATAACATCCCCAGCATATGATCTAGCACCTCTGCTCGCCTGTAGAATAACCGGTGAATTTGTTTCTGCTGCAGCCTCTATAATTGCTAAACCTTGTTCCATATTATTAATATTAAAAGCAGGAACACCGTAAGAGCACTCAGCAGCATGATCCAATAATTGGCGTAGCGTTATTAATGCCATTCTAGGTTTTCCTTCCATCCTTAGTTTCATTATACAAAACCACGTCTATAAACTTTGAGCAAGTTTGATTACTTAAAGTAACCAAACTTATTTTGACATTTTTAATAACGTCTTCATGCGGATAAGAAGGACTATAAAGGCTTACACCAAATGATATTCAACTAAGTGTTCTATTGTTCCCGAAGAGCCGAACGAAAATGGTGAACGAGCGTGTAATGAATCTGGAACTTGATCTAATATAGGATCTGTAGCATTTTTAGCCAATCCGCCAGCTTGCTCAATTATATAGGCAATAGGAGCACATTCATAAACCATACGTAAACGACCATTTTCATAACCATGACGAGCGTCGGCCGGATACAAAAAAATACCTCCACGAATTAATATCCGATGGGCCTCAGCCACAAGGGATGCGATCCAACGCATATTAAAATTACTTTTAAAAGGGCCTACCTCCCCCAGATTGCAATCTCTTATATAACTCTTCATGGATTCTTCCCAATAGCCAGAGTTTGATGAATTAATAGCATATTCTGTTGAAAAATTTGGTATTGAAGCCATTTTACCTATGTGACTAAAAAACCCTTTATTTCTTTCTAAAACAAAATATTCAACGCCAGAGCCTACAGTAAAAACTAGAGAGGTTTGCGGCCCAAATATAATATATCCAGCAGCAACTAAATCCCTACCCTTTCTTAGGAAACTTAATTTAGGATCTATATCTGCAGGATATATACCAAAAATAGTTCCAATAGATACGTTGGAGTTTATATTAGACGAGCCATCTAAGGGATCTATAGCTAATGCTAGCGTTCCTTCCAAGTTTAAGGAAACAACATCTTCTTTTTCTTCAGATGCATACCAACGGACACTGGTATTTCTGAGCGCTTCAAAGTACGCATCGTCGGCGATTACATCCAGAGCTTTTTGACTATCACCATCAGAATTTGTTCCAACTGCTCCATCTAATTTACCATTAATTGGGCCCAAAGAAATCTTTTTCGATAAATCTTGAGCCACAGAACAAATTGCTACCAACACCTCACGAACCTCTTGAGATGTTGGCAAATCAGATAAATCCACTATTACATTTTCTGACATTTCGATATCTCCAGGTTTTAAGATTTCTTAGACTCTATTAGAGCCTTTAATGCACCACTATCACATAAAAAAGTATAGTTTGAATTATTTTTTAAATCAAAAGCAATGGCACTCTTATACTAACTTACATGAAAATTTTAAAAAAATTACATCAATGCATTTACAAGAGCTTCGGCGCCAAAACGAACAGGGTCCGTCACAGGTAAGCCTAATTCCGATTCTATTTTTTTTATTTCTAACAAGGCTGTTTCTTGATCCAGGTCTCGTGTATTTAAAGAAATCCCAACGACCTTAGACTTTATTAGAGCACCATTCGCGGAAGCTACCATTTCATTAAGGGAGATCACATCCCGAAGAGGCGGTATCTTGACCTTTGCTCCTGGTGCTGTGTCTACATACTCCATACCAGCGCGATGGCACAAAATCATATGGGTTGGGCAACTGCCCCGCATAAGCGGTAAGGTAGCTGTGCTGCCCGGGTGCAATAACGAACCCTGACCCTCTATAATCACTATATCGTGCTTAGCTGCTCCCATTACCAATTGCTCTACTGCTCCACTAGCGTGATCTACCTTATATGCATCAAGGGGAATCCCAGCGCCCATTATTGTAATCCCAGTTTGACCTGTGGCTAAAAATGTAACGCTGATCCTGTGCTCTTTCAAAGTCTTATAGAGCTCTAGACCAGCAGTCATTTTACCGATAGCCATGTCAGTTCCAACCATAAGAACTCTTTTATTTTTCAACGTCGCCGCACGAGCGTTGGCGATAGGAGGAAGCCCTCCCACTGGAGTACGAACGTCCCAAATCCACTGATCTTTCCTTAAGTTTTGACCATATATATCATTAAGCCGATCATGAAGGCCATTCACCACAGAAAGCCCTGCGGATAGAGCTAGACTTACAACGTTGCTCCATTCTTTTGGGAACCGACCTCCCGATGGTGCAGTACCTAAAACCAAAACTTCTGCCCCTAAAGCAATAGCCTCCTGAATACTTGAGACTATTGGCACATCACTGTCGATTTTGCATACATCACTAAGGGTTTTCCCTGCAGCCGTGCTATCCACTACCGCAACCGCTGGATTGCTACCGTAACGAATTATACCTTCTGCCATTTTGGCATTAGTTAACCCCATTGAAGCTTCAGCATAGAATGCAATTTTTTTATTCTGACTAAGCATGGGTTAAACTCCCACCATGACCAGGCGTGTCCTTTGGTAAAATCACACCATCTGTAAAGTCGGCACCAGTTGCTGGATCAGGATCAAGATTGAGATGTGAATCCAGATCAATATAATCGAACAAAGACCCAATTGATGCTCCCGCCGAAATAGAAACAGAGCTTTCACCCATACAACCAATCATCGTCTGAAGACCAAAAGACCTAGCCGTCCCAACAATTCTAAGGGCCTCAGTGATACCCCCGCATTTCATTAACTTAAGGTTAACTCCATCAACTCTGTCTGCAAAAGAAGGTATATCCTTAGATGATCGGCAACTTTCATCTACAAAAATAGGTAATGGTCGACTTTTGAACAAATCAATAAGATCATCTTCTTCACCTTTTTTTAAAGGTTGCTCAATATACTCGACCCCCCTGTCAGACAACCAGGTCATCATGCTGTGCGCATCTTTCAAAGACCAACCGCCATTTGCATCAACACGTAATACCGCTGTTGATTTCTTAGTTTCCTCTAAGATAGCCGAAAACATTTCTTTATCAGCTTCAATACCCTGTGGGGACCCCAGTTTTATCTTTAAGGACTTTACTCCGGTACCATCAAGTAGCAATCGCACTCTCTCTCTAACAACTTCAGGAGGATTAATCCCAATAGTAACTGACGTGGGAACAGCCCGCCGTTCTAAGCCTAACAACTTAAACAGGGGCATGCCCGCTTGTTTTGCTCTGAGATCCCAAAAAGCCATATCAAGAGCCGCGAACGCACATGGCGCAACACCTGCGGAAAGAGCATCTTCATAATTTTGATATATTGAATCAGACAATCCACCCTCTAGAGAGACAAAGTTTCTTAACATAGATTCACCCTCTTCTGGTGTACCTGCTCCTTCAGTTTCTCCAGGAGCCATTTCTCCAATGCCAGTCAATCCATTTTCTGAGATACTCACGAAAAGATTATCAGACCCGGTAATCACACCTCGGCTTATGGCTAAAGGAAATCTTTTTTTTAAATGCACTTTTTGGAACGAGATATCCAACATCATTCTTCTCCTAAAAATATAATACGGATTTCTAATTAAATTTAAAAATTAAACCCAGAACGCTTTTTCAAGATCTTTAAAGTCCTCTGCAG
>JAQBUS010000144.1 GCA_027623875.1 Pseudomonadota bacterium | reverse complement strand
TATCTCAGTTTTGATATCGCCATCTTGAGTTTTCACAACCCAGCTCCCATCGGGTTGCTGTTCCGTAGCTATTACGGGTGTAAAACGGTGGATGTCTGCTCCTCTTTTCCTGGCTCCAGCGGCATAAGCGTGCGTAACACCAGACGGGTCCACATTGCCCCCATCAGGTTCATACATAATACTCCTAATGCCGTCGAAATTAACTAAAGGATGGAGCTCTTCTGCTTTTGTTCTATCAATCTCATAAAAATTAAGCCCATAATACTTCGCCTTTGCCTCTTGTAGCTTTAATTGGTGCTCTCTGTTTTCTGTTTGAGCTAAATATAACGAACCTGGTTGAAATATACCGCAACCCTGTCCAGTTTCGGCTTCGAGTTCCTTATATAAATTCATTGTGTAATTTTGAATTCGAGTAATATTGCTGTTATCGTGGAGTCCGTGAATTCCTGCTGCCGCGTGCCAAGTAGAACCTGACGTCAGCTCAGATCTTTCTAACAGCATCACATCTGACCAGCCAAGTTTGGTTAAATGATACAAGATAGAGCAACCAATGAGGCCACCTCCTATTACAACGACTTGTGTGTGGGTTTTCATAAATCTCTCCGTAATTTCTTCTGCAGAGGATGCTTTAAAGTAAAGCATTGGTTTTGCCGTAGACCGACATGTTATGTCGCTAGCGAGCAAGTTTAGGAACTTTTCAACGTGTCATTTATAGTTAAAATCATAAGGATATTCTTAATGAAACTCAATACCCGTGTAGTTGTTATCGGTGGTGGTGTGGTCGGGTGTTCTGTTCTCTACCACTTAACCAAGCTTGGCTGGTCAGATGTGATGTTGTTAGAAAGATCTGAACTGACTTCAGGCTCAACCTGGCACGCTGCGGGAGGCTTTCATACTTTAAATGGAGACACAAACATGGCGGCCCTCCAGGGTTATACTATACGTTTGTATCGAGACCTTGAGGAAATTACAGGTATGTCTTGTGGTCTCCACCACGTCGGAGGAATTACACTAGCCGATAATCAAGACAGATTTGATATGCTTGTGGCTGAACGGGCCAAACACCGATATATGGGATTGGAAACTGAGATAATTGGACCCGAGGAAATAAAAAAACTCGCCCCCATAACTAATTTGAATGGCATAGTTGGAGGACTTTATGATCCTTTAGACGGCCATCTTGATCCATCAGGAACTACACACGCCTATGCAAAAGCCGCAAAATTAGGCGGGGCCACAATTGAAACACAATGTATGGTTAAGGAAACCAATCAGAGGCCTGATGGAACGTGGGATGTCGTAACCGAAAAAGGAACCATTCATTCAGAGCATATAGTAAATGCTGCCGGTCTTTGGGCGAGAGAAGTTGCTGAGATGGCAAATGTGTACCTTCCATTACACCCGATGGAACATCAGTACTTAGTTACAGAAGATTTACCTGAGATATATGAAAGATCATCAGAGCACCCCCATGTCATGGACCCTTCTGGCGAAAGTTATCTAAGACAAGAAGGTCGGGGTCTTTGTATTGGCTTTTATGAACAAACTTGCAAACCCTGGGCTGTAAATGGAACTCCTTGGAGTTTCGGGCATGAGCTTTTACCAGATAATATGGATAAGATTGCAGATAGCGTAGAATTTGCTTATAAAAGGTTCCCTGTTTTGCAAAGGGCAGGAATTAAATCAATAATTCACGGGCCGTTTACCTTTGCTCCTGACGGAAACCCACTTGTAGGACCTTTACCAGGCCTAAGAAACTATTGGTCAGCTTGCGCTGTAATGGCTGGGTTCTCACAGGGTGGTGGCGTAGGCCTAATGCTTGCACAATGGATGATCGAAGGAGAAACAGAGCGCGATACATTTGCAATGGACTGTTCCAGATTTGGACCATGGATAACACCAGAGTATACACGAACAAAAGTGGTTGAGAATTATCAAAGGCGCTTTTCTGTCTCATATCCGAACGAAGAGTTGCCAGCTGCTCGCCCTCATAACACAACACCAATGTACAAAACTTTAGATTCATTAGGCGCTGTCTGGGGACATCAATACGGATTAGAAGTTGTTAATTACTTTGCCCAGGAAAATGAACCAAGATACGAAACACCAAGTTTTAGACGCTCTAATGCATTTCTGGCGACAAAGCGCGAGGTAGAGAGCGTTCGCTCTTCAGTCGGGATAAATGAACTTCACAATTTTGGTAAATTTAGAATATCTGGTACAAATGCCAGAACTTGGCTTAATCACATTATGGCGGGAACTGTTCCGACATCAAATAGATTAGCTTTGAACCCAATGTTGTCACACAAAGGAAAGATCATTGGGGATTTCACGGTAACTTGTACAGGTGAAAATGAGTTTCAATTAACCGCTAGCTATGGATCTCAAAATTTTCACCTAAGATGGCTTTTGTTAAACCAGTGGAACAACGTTAAAATTGAAAACGTTTCAGACAAACTAACCGGTTTTCAAGTGGCAGGCCCCAACTCCAGGGTTCTTCTACAGAAAATAACAAGTTTCAATATTAACGACTTAAAATTCCGTGATGCATTCGCAATAAAAATTTCTGACATCCCGTGCTTTATCCAGAGAGTTACTTATACTGCCGACCTCGGTTACGAAATCTACTGCGAGCCTAAACATCAAATCGAACTATGGAATAATCTTTGGAAAGCTGGGGAGGAATACTCTATCAAACCATTCGGTATGAGGGCTATGATGAGTCTCCGTTTGGATAAATTCTTTGGGTCATGGATGTTTGAATTCTCTCCAGACTATACCCCTGCTGAAACTGGCTTGGATCGTTTTATAAATTTTAAAAAAGAAGACGATTTTATTGGGAAAAAAGCCGTTCTAGAACAAAAGAAAAACCCACCATTGAGAAAACTATGTGCATTTGAAGTAGATGCTAATGAAGCAGATGTTACTTCATATGAACCTATTTTTAAGGATGATAAAGTGATTGGGTTTTGTACTTCAGGTGGATACTCGCATCATACTAAAAAATCTATAGCTCAAGGCTTTATCCCTACATCTCTAATCTCAAAAAATTTAAAGGTTAAAATCGAAATATTAGGTGAGCTTAGAAGCGCTACAATTCTATTAGATCCAATTTTTGATCCAGAAAATTTAAAAATGACAAGTTAACTAACACCTTCAACGATTACCAAGTCACGTTCTGCAGCATTTTTAGCAAACTTTAGAGCCTCTTGATACTGATCTCCATAGTAACAATCATGGGCTGCCTCTAAACTTGGAAATCTTGCTAGACCATTTCTCGACCTATCATTGCCTTCCAATTGTTCATACCTACCACCTCGTGCTAAGAAAACACCTCCATGTGCCGTAATCGCTATTGTAGCCAGGGAAGCATATTTAGAGTACGCTTCCTCATTCGTAACAAGAACATGACCAATCCAATATGCTGACATCTTAATCTCCAATCATTTTTTTAATAGTTTCTATTGCAAGCTCGGCATCTTCTATGTTTCGGGCACCGCCCTGAGCCAAGTCAGGTCTTCCTCCACCCCCTTGACCTCCCAGGGTCTTAACGGCAGCTCGAACTAAATCAATAGCCGAATATTTCTTAGTCAAATCAGACGTAATTCCAATCGCAACAGAAACTTTCCCTGAAGCACCACCAATAAGTAAAATGATTCCACTCTCAGTGTTAGACCTAAAATCATCAATTATTGATGGAAATTCCTTACCTTCGACACCTTTAAGTACTTTAGCATCAAACTGAAAGTCATTGATTAAAAAAGATAAACTTTTATCATTTGCCTTAATAATAACAGAAGATTTTTTTACTTTGGACAATTCAGATATTAAAGATTTTCTCTCTTCTATCAGTGATAATACACGTGAATTTACTTCTCCAGGCTTAGTTTTTAATACTAACTCAAGCTCCGTTAACTGATTTGTTTTTACCCGAATGTAATTGGTTGCAGCAACTCCGGTTAAAGCCTCAATACGTCTAACACCAGCACTAGATGCACTATCACTCAGAATTAAAAAAGAGCCTATGCTTCCGGTTCTGTTGACGTGAATGCCACCACAAAGCTCAATAGAGTAAATATTACTACTTAGTCCTCTACCAGTTGGTGCGTTCCCCATTGAAACAACTCTAACCTCATCGCCATATTTTTCACCAAACAATGCTTGAGCGCCAAGGTTTCTAGCTTCATCAGGTGTCATAACTCTTGTCTCAACGACAGAATTTTGCCTTATATAGCTATTAACTTCACTCTCTACATTACACAATTCTTCACGTGTTAGAGCTTTGTTGTGGTTGAAGTCAAACCTTAACCTCGTAGAAGAGTTTAGCGAGCCTCTCTGTGTGACATGCTCGCCTAACGATACTCGTAAAGCCTCATTTAGCAAATGGGTGGCAGAATGATTTGATTTTATCGCATCTCTGCGTTCAGAGCATACTGAAAGTTCAACAGCTGAACCGACCGATAGATCAAGCGTCAGTACATCCGTTGAGTGAATGAATATATCTGCTAATTTTTTACAATCCACTATTGTGCAAATATCCCCGTTTAAATTCAAAACACCAGTATCCCCTACTTGGCCTCCTGCCTCCGCGTAAAAGGGTGTCTGATTAAATACGACTTGAACCTTATCGCCAACGCAGGCAGAGTTGGCTCGCTTACCGTTGGTGATAATTGCGATAACTTGAGCTTGAGAAGTTTCATATTCGTAACCAAGGAAATCTGTTCCTCCATACTCGTCTGCTATATCAAACCATAATGACAT
>JAQBUS010000143.1 GCA_027623875.1 Pseudomonadota bacterium | reverse complement strand
TAAAATCAGTACCATCTAACTTTGCAATTACGCCTCGAAATAAAGATCGTGAGATAATTATTGGTGGAAGGCATATGGCTTTCGGTAATGTCTCTTCTCCTCCCAACTCATGGGACTTAAAAAGAGGAAAGAGGTCTGGAACTTGGGAAAGTTATGTTGAGTTCATAAAACTTACCCAATTCTTTAACTGCATTCATTTTGCTGGTGGTTATCCAGTAGAGCCAATAGATATTCATCCCAGTGTTAGACATTTGGAGTGTCTTTATGAAAAGTTGACTCTAACGGATAAGGCAGTTCACGCATATTCGTTAGGAAAAGAGCGAGTTGAAGATGTAATGGAAATGACCCGGATAGCGGGTGGACTAAGTGTAGAAGAATTTAATAGCAAGTGTCATATGTATACTAATATTAATTCTGTTTCGCCGTTAAAACACGATTTTCCTATGTTAGAAGGTGCATTAATACACGCTAGACGAAATCAAGCAGTTGTTGTTACACCGTTTACCTTGGCCGGGGCCATGGCGCCGGTAACTATGTCTGGCGCAGTAGCATTGTCGTTGGCTGAGGGCCTTTCAGCAATTGCGTTACTGCAATTTGTTAACCCGGGGTGTCCCGTTGTTATTGGAACTTTCACTTCCAATGTAGACATGAAAACCGGTGCCCCAGCTTTTGGGACGCCTGAATACATTCGTGCCACACAAATGACCGGTCAAATGAGTCGTTTTTACGGTATACCTTTAAGGTCTTCAGGGACCTGTGCGGCAAACGTCCCCGATGGGCAAGCTATGTGGGAAACGTCAAACTCATTGTGGGCTGCAGTTCAATCCGGAACCAATATGGTTTACCATGCTGCTGGTTGGTTAGAAGGCGGTTTAATTGCGAGTCCGGAGAAATTTGTTATGGATTGTGAAGTTCTACAACATATTCAACGTTATTTTGATGAACAAATTTGTGCAACAACTGATGACGATATAGCGATTGATGCCATTAGAGAGGTCGGTTCTGGTGGGCATTACTTTGGATGCCAACACACTCAGGATAGATACGAGAAAGCCTTCTATTCTCCTATGGTTAGTGATTGGTCTAATTTTGAGGCTTGGGATTTAAATGGGGGCATTTGGACAGCAGAGCGGAGCCATAAAATTTATCGGGCGATAATAGATGAATGGGAGGCCCCCATGATAGATATAGCTATAAAGGAAGAGCTTCAGGATTTTGTAACGAGAAGAAAGAAAGAGGGAGGAGTTCCAACTGACTTCTAGGTTTAGATGGAAATTGGAAGTTTAAGTTGCTGGCAGTCCCTAGGGGAGTTGAACCCCTCTTTTCAGGTTGAAAACCTGACGTCCTAACCGATAGACGAAGGGACCACCGGGAACGTGTGTGGAGCTTTTAAGACAAAGAGCGTTGGACTGGCAAGAGTAAAAGTAATCGAATGAGAGTTATTTTTCACCTGAGGGCGATAAATCCTCAAGTTTAACTTGAACACGCTGCTGTCCTTTCCAAGAATTAATTTCTAGGCAGCCAGCTATATGAAACTTTTTACCAAGGTTGTTTTCCAATGTCGAACCGATGCTGGAAGAAAACGCTCTAAAACAGATAGCCTCAATTTTACTTTTGTTACTGTCCCCGAATGTCACTTTCAAATGGTCATTTCCAACTCGTTTAGTAAAATAAATTGTTTGATCTGGGAATACATATCTTGGTTGAGGTGCACCAGAACCAAAGGGACCAGCCGCCTCCAATAAGTGGATTAAGTCAATTTTGGCTGCCTTGGGAGTAAGTAAGCCATCAATGAAGTACTTAGTTCTCCTATCTAACTGTGAAAATTTATCTATAATTAATGACGATATTCGTTTTAGTGCTTTTTCATTTTGTTCACGAGATATACTTATTCCCGCCGCCATTGAATGCCCACCACCTTTTTCCAGCAAACCTTCTAAAACTAACCTCTGAACTAAAGAACCCAGATCTATACCAGGAACTGATCTCCCAGAACCTTTACCTTGCTGGCCGTCGAAACTTATTACAAACGATGGAAGATTAGTTTTCTCTTTAAGTCTCGACGCTACAATCCCAAGAACACCCGGGTGCCATCCGTCTCCATAAGCCCATGTTATTGGTGAATCGGAAGCCTGTGTTTCAACTTGCTTTAATGCTTGCTCTAAAACGAAACTTTCTATATTTTTTCTCTCTTGGTTTAGATCTTCCAACTCTTTTGCCAGAATTTGTGCTTCAGACTCATTATCTGTGGATAACAAAAGAGATCCCAAGTTTGCTTTTCCTACTCTTCCACCGGCATTAATTTTAGGCCCTAAGATAAAACCTAAATGATAAACACTAATTGGACTATTTATGTGGGAAATATCTGAGAGAACTTTAAGCCCGACTCTATTTCGAAGCTTCATAATTTTAAGCCCTTGCTTAACAAAAGCTCTGTTTAATCCAACTATCGGAACCACATCGGCAATGGTAGCTAATGCTACTAGATCTAGTTTGGACATTAATTCCGGTGGCTTTTTTGATTCCTTAATAAGAGCGCGATTAATCGCAACCAATAACATGAAAACAACACCTGTCGCACAAAGATACGTCAATGTGCTGGTTTCGTCTTGACGATTAGGGTTAACAACAGCCAGAGCTTGAGGTAGGATTTCAGAGCCTTGATGGTGATCAATGACTATTACATCTGTAGTTTGTATAACTTCTTTTATAGGGTCATGAGACAGGGTTCCACAATCAACACAAATTATCAATTGGTGATTTATGGCTAATTTTTTGAAGGCCTCTATGGTGGGGCCATAGCCTTCTGAAATTCGGTCTGGAACATACACGTATGAATCGCATCCTGCTTCACTTAACCATGTGCTTAGTAACGCTGCAGAAGAAGCACCGTCCACATCGTAATCGGCAAAGATAGCGATGTTTTGGTTTTTGTTGATTGCTTGGATTACTCTGGATACAGCTTTATCCATGTCCCTAAGAGAGCTTGGGTCCGGCATAAGATTACGTAACTTGGGATCAAGGAACTGCTCAGCTGTGTCTATGGAGGTTCCTAACCTAGAAAGAACCTGAGCGAGTTGCAGTGGAACCTCGAGTTTTTGCATTATTCCTTCTGCGGTTCTTTCTTGGTCGCTAGAAGGTCCGACCCAGAAATTACCGAGAAGAGATTTTTTCACCCCTAGAAAACTTTCTGATTCATGCATAAGCGCTATCCTGGTCGCTGTATTAAAAGAGTTTAATTTTGCCGATCGGCTCAATATTCCGTTATTGGAACGTTATGTTAAATGTAAAATAGTATTAAACTTTTTTCAAAGGGTTCTTAATCCAGCTAACGGAAAAGGCCTGATTGTAAAACTAAATAAGCTATGGTTTTTAATTTTCTATTAATAGAAACTTAAATTTGGGTGGTTCAATGTCAAATACCATGCCCGTGCGGAATTCATTTCTCGATTCGCAATGCCACAGGTTCGATTGAGATCACACCTGTTTCCGATAGTTTTTTTAGTGCTATCTCTATCGATGAACTGGTTGTTTCATGAGTAACTATTATAACTGGGGCTTTAGTTGCGTTATGATCATACTGGCGAAGCCGGTTTATAGAAATACCTTCGTTTCCTAAAGCGGCAGTCACTTTAGCCAAAGTCCCAGGTTTGTCATCGACTAATAATCTTATGTAATAAGACGTACTCGTGGAACCTTTAGAAACGTGAACATCTTTGAGGAGAGAGGCGGCCCTGCCAAAAGTTTTGACTTTAGATCCACGGATTATATCGATAATGTCTGAGACAACAGCATTTGCTGTGGGAATTCGACCAGCCCCAGGGCCTTGGAGTATAATAGGGTCTGAACCTATGGTTTCAATGACTACCATGTTGGTTCCTCCCTCTAAACCTCCAAGAGGGGAGAGGTCTGGCACCAAGCAAGGGGTAACTCTTTGTTCAAGACCTAATTCCGTTATTTGCGCTGTAGCTAGTAATTTAATTCTATAACCCATATCCGCTGCATGTTTAATGTCGTCTATTGAGATTTTTTCAATTCCTTGAATTGTTACACCATCTAAATTTACAACGGTGCCAAAACTCAAACTTGATAGTATCGCTATTTTATGTGCTGCGTCGATTCCACCGACATCAAGTTGAGGATCAGCCTCTAGATAACCTAAATCATTAGCCTCCTTGAATATGGTCTCATAACTTAAGCCCGACTTTTCCATTCGAGTAAGAATGTAATTACAAGAACCATTAATTACACCCATAACTCTTTTTATATTAGAACCTGCTAGGGATTCAGTTATAACCTTTATTACAGGAATCCCCCCTGCTACAGCTGCTTCTAATTTTAAAGAAACGTTATTACTTTCAGCGAGTTCAGCTAGTTTTTTTCCGTGAACGGCGAGCATCGCTTTATTAGCTGTTACAACGTGTTTTCCGTTTGATAATGCTAATTTTACAGCTTCGTGGGCTACGCCATCAGTCCCACCTATAAGCTCAACAAAAATATCAATGTCATTTCTGTTGACTAAATCTAGTGGATTTTCTTCCCAGGCGTATCCATCCAGGTTTTCGTCTCGGGGTTTTTCTTTAGATTTAGCGGTTACGGCTACAACTTCTACTCTTTTTCCTAAACGCGCTTCAATTATATCTGAACACTCTCGAAGTATTTTTACAACTCCGATTCCTACGGTGCCCAACCCTGCAATCCCAATGCGAATTGGCATTCCCATAATCTACTCCTGAATGTAACTACGCTGGGGTTTCTTTTAAACATAAAGCTG
>JAQBUS010000142.1 GCA_027623875.1 Pseudomonadota bacterium | reverse complement strand
ATTCGTAAATCATTGCTTCCTGTTTGTAATCCAATTGGGTGAGCTTCCTGAACAATACTTGACACGAAAGACACTAACTCCCTCATATGTCCTCTAAGCAATTGCTGATCATCAATTCCAAGTTGACCAAGTGCGTGTATTTGTAACTCGTGCACAGAGTCATTTCCCTCATATTGAAGCAAAATTTCTTCCACCATATAAGAAAGGAAATCCTCTGGGCTCCTATCGTCTCGTTTTAAATTAAGCACATGACTAGTAAGTTCTGACAAATGTCTATCAAGTATTGCAAACAGAATAGCGTTTTTGCTTGGGAAATAGTGATAGAGTGCGGCTTTAGAAAAACCCCATTTTTTTGCCACTTGAACCATCGACGCTCGATCAAAACCTATCTCGGCAAACACCTGAGTGGATGCGGACAATATTGCGCTACTCTTGTCTTCATGGTCTTTAGCAAGAGTACGCACCACTTCGTTATTCCTTTGACCTATTGTCTAAAATGCGAACCGCTTTTCCTTCTGAACGTGGAACACTTCCGGCATCCTTGAGGTTGACTTTAGCTGTTATCCCTACCACGTCTTTTATGCGAGCAGAGAGTAACTCCGAAAGCTCATCTGGATCGCTGTTCCTAGATTTCTCAACATGAACAGTCATTGCATCAAGCCTGTTATCGCGATTTAGTTCAATTTGAAAATGTGGCGCCAGTCCTTTTATCGCTAAAATCTGTTCCTCAATTTGAGTGGGAAATACGTTCACTCCACGTAAAATAATCATATCATCCGTGCGCCCAGTAACTTTATCCATGCGCCTCATAGAGCGTGCAGTACCTGGTCGCAATGTTGTCAAATCTCGCGTCCGATACCGAATGACGGGAAAAGCTTCCTTAGTTAAAGAGGTAAAAATCAGCTCTCCTGATTGGCCATCCAAACAAATATTATTAGTTAAAGGATCAACTACCTCAGGGTAAAAATGATCTTCCCAAACATGGAGCCCATCTTTAGTCTCAACGCATTCATTTGCCACTCCGGGACCCATGACTTCAGAAAGTCCGTAAATATCAACAGCATGCATATCAAAGGCCTCTTCAATCTCTGCACGCATTGCATTTGTCCACGGTTCAGCTCCAAAAATTCCAACGTCCAGGGAGCAATCACGTGGGTCAAAATCATTTTTTCTAAATTCATCCAAAATATTCAAGATGTATGACGGTGTCACCATTATAGTAGTTGGTTTAAAATCCTGTATTAGCGTTACCTGCCGTGCGGTCATGCCACCCGATACTGGAACCACGGTACACCCCAATTTTTCAGCACCGTAATGTGCTCCCAAGCCACCCGTAAACAACCCATACCCGTAAGCCACATGAACTATGTCTCCCGTTTTAGTACCAGATGCCCGCATGGAACGTGCCATTACACTAGCCCAGAAACCAAGATCATTCTTGGTATAACCCACAACAGTTGGCTTTCCAGTTGTCCCCGAACTAGCATGAATACGCATTATGTCTTCTTGGGGTACTGCGAACATTCCAAAAGGATAATTGTCACGTAAATCTTGTTTAGTTGTGAAGGGAAATTTCTGAATATCCTCTAGATTTATTAAGTCTTCTGGGTGGATGCCTGCATCATCAAATTTCTTTTTATAGAATGGTACATTTTGATAGGCATGCGCTACTGACCACTTCATTCTCTTAAGTTGCAAAGCAGAAATTTCATCGCGCGAAGCAAGTTCAATTGGATCAAGTGTTTTAGGGTCTGCTCTTAAATCTCTCATGGTATCCTCCTAAGTACTTAAAATTGATTTAATATAAAGTGCCCTTTACCCGACGTGAAAACCCACGCATTTCAGCACAAATTTTACCATCCTGATTTCTCACCGTGACATCGTAAATTCCTGACTTACCTCCTCTGTTTCTCTCTTGAGCTTCAGCACTTAAGATGTCGCCCTTTGAGACAGGCCTTAAATAACTCATCATAGTATGTTGACCGACACAAAGTTCGTTATAGCTATTACACGCAAACCCAAAGGCACTATCAGCAAGTGCAA
This sequence comes from Pseudomonadota bacterium, assembly GCA_027623875.1. Taxonomy (GTDB): domain Bacteria; phylum Pseudomonadota; class Alphaproteobacteria; order Rhodobacterales; family Rhodobacteraceae. The sequence goes on along the minus strand of JAQBUS010000142.1, from coordinate 2,753 downwards.
AACTGACCCCACCATGGCAATCACCATGGCCATTACAATGATGGGCCTCAATGATTAAAGACATCAAAGCATACCCTGGTGCAACCTTTTCAATTGCCATCCCAAACCATTTTGATGCTTCATCACTTTCCCACATGGCTTGTGCCGATTTATCTGCAATTTCTTGAGGCGTCATTTCACTTCCCTTTAAACTTTGTGTTTATTTACAACCCAACGCTGCATTTAATTTAATAAGTGCACATGGTAAGAAGCTCATACTGAGCCACCCTTTCGTCATTTTGATTGTCGATTTCAACAGACCATCGAATCTCACCATATTCATTCGTACGTCTTGTCTTCTCTATAACTGTGAGCGTAACATAAATTTGATCACCAGCAGACACAGGCTTTAAAAATACTAAATTATCAAGTCCCGTATTTGCTAAAACCGGCCCAGGGTTTGGTTCCACAAAAAGACCTGCGGCAAAAGAAAGTAGTAAGTAACCGTGCGCCACGCGGCCTAGAAAGAACGGATTGGCCTTAGCCGCTACTTCATCCATATGAGCATAAAAAGTATCTCCAGTAAATTTTGCAAAATGATCAATGTCGCTTAAAGTAATTTCGCGCTTAGGAGTCTTAATCATTTCGCCAATGTTTAGAGCGTTAAAACTCCTCGTAAAAGGATGTGCTGGAGCAACCTCTCTGGAAGCACCCGAAACATGCTTTCCACTAATAGCGCTGAGTAAACTTGGGTGTCCTTGAATCGCAGTCCGTTGCATGTATTGCATTACGCCCCTAATGCCTCCCATTTCCTCTCCACCGCCTGCACGCCCCGGCCCACCATGTATCATGTGCGGGAGAGGTGAACCGTGCCCAGTAGAGGATTTAGCAGACTCGAAATTGTTGAAATATAGACGTCCATGCCAAGGCGAACACCTATAGGATACCTCACGGGCAACATCACCTGATTTTGTAACCACTGACGCGACCAATGACCCACCACCTTTATTCAAAAGAAAAATGGCATGATCTAAATCTCGGTAACCCATTATAGTAGCTACTGGACCAAAAGCCTCAACGCTATGTACGTTGCTTGCGAGATCCGGATCTTTACAGTTAAACAAAATTGGAGCGAAAAAAGCACCTTTTAAAGGTACTCCTTTTGGAATTTTTCCTATTACGACATCTGCGTCTTGAGCAATAATATTTACCTTATTCAGAACATCTTCAAATTGTGCCAATGAAACTAACGACCCCATATCGGTCTGTTCCTCTCGAGGATCCCCAATTGCAATTTCAGAAAGTTTTACTCGCAGTGCTTGTATGACGTATTGAACATTCTCCTGTGGGACCAATATACGCCGAATAGCTGTACATTTTTGTCCAGATTTAGAAGTCATTTCGTGAGTGATTTCCTTAATAAAAATTAAAAAATCTGGGTCATCAGGGTGGATGTCTGGACCAAGAACAGTCGCATTGAGACTGTCTTGTTCCGAAATAAAACGCACGGCATTCTTTAAAATATTAGGGTGAGACTTGAGCAGACTACCCGTTTCTTCAGACCCCGTAAAACTCACTAGATCTTGGGCAATTAAGTGATCTAATAAATCCCCGGAAGGACATGCGATCATCTGGATAGCACCTCTTGGAACAATCCCACTTTGATCAATTAGCCTCACTACTGCTTCAGCTAAATATGCAGTTTGAGAAGCCGGTTTAACTATTGCAGGAACACCAGCAAGCCAAGTCGGTGCCAGCTTCTCAAGCATACCCCATACCGGGAAATTGAAGGCGTTTATATGAACTGCCACGCCTAGCAATGGTGTCGCGATATGGATGCCCTTAAAAGTACCGTCGCGGGATAGTTCTTCGACTGATCCATCAATATATATTTGGCCATCTGGTAATTCCCGACGTCCCTTAGAGGCAAAGACTAGCATCGTTGCTATACCACCATCTATGTCAATCATACTGTCAGGTTTTGTGGCCCCCGTATGATAAGAAATATTGTATAATGTTTCCTTATGCTCTCCTAAATATACGGCAAGTGCTTTTATCATTTTTGCTCGTTCGTGAAACCCCATCTCGCGTAATGCAGACCCACCTACATCGCGTCCGAACTCCAACATGGAACTGGAAGGCAACCCGTCGTGTCCAATGCAAGCAATCTGTTCTCCCGTCACTGGATCATAGATTTTGGTAGGCACCGAACTTGGACCCATCCATTGATCTTTCACAAAACTTTGAACCTTATACATAACTTCTCCTTTAATCCTTAACTAAGAGACTGAAGAAATCTCACTCAAAATCGGCAACTATTAGTGACCTTCATCGTAGCTAATTGTTATTTTATTGCTTGTGGGATGCAATTGACAGCTTAACGCGTAACCGGCCCTAACCTCATAATCCTCTAGAGCGTGATTAACTTCCATCTCGCCATCACCCTTAATGATCTTGCAACGGCAAGACGAACATATCCCCGCTTGGCAAGAAAATGGCGCATCTAGATTGTTTTCTCTAGCAGCCGCTAGAAGAGACTGCCCTGAAACCATTGCGATTTTATGAGCTACACCATCAAGTAGAATTGTTGCCTCAATCTGTTCTGGAATCACTTCTTTTAATAGGTTTGCTTTTCCAGTTTTACGTTTTTCGGTTGAAAAAAGTTCGTATAGAATTCTATCTTTCCGAACTCCCATTTCAAAAAGTTCACCTTTTAAAGCCATTATCATTTCTTCTGGACCACATAATAAGGCCTGATCAATTTTATGATTTTG
>JAQBUS010000141.1 GCA_027623875.1 Pseudomonadota bacterium | reverse complement strand
CATAATAACCTCAATGTTGGTTATCTAGGACAGCCCCTTAAATTTTTATTATAAGGCTAAAAACTGTGAATGTTAATATAACGGCTACAGAACTTTTGAATTGGTACGATTTAAATTTTCGTCAAATGCCTTGGCGCACCCCTCCAGGAGACCGAAAACAAGGTTTTCTGCCAGATCCATATCAAATTTGGTTAAGTGAAATTATGCTCCAGCAGACAACTGTGAAAACAGTAGAGGCGTATTTTAAAAAGTTTTTATTAAAATGGCCTACAATCACTGATCTCGCCAGCGCCGAAGATAGTGAGGTTATGGCAGCATGGGCGGGATTGGGCTACTATGCTAGAGCACGGAACCTTCTAAAAAGCGCTCGTATCCTTGTGACTGATTACCAGGGTGTTTTTCCAAAAAATATAGAAGAGCTTCAAAAACTTCCAGGTATTGGTCCCTATACATCCGCAGCAATTGCGGCAATCTCTTTTGATCTATCTGCAACAGTAATGGATGGCAATGTAGAGCGAGTAATATCCCGAATACATGCAATAAAAAAGCCACTGCCAGAATCTAAACCACTCTTGTTTCAGAAAACAAAAATCCTCACGCCTACAGATCGAGCGGGTGATTACGCCCAGGCTATAATGGACCTTGGTGCTACTATTTGTACTCCGCGGAATCCAAAGTGCGACACTTGTCCTTGGACACATGGGTGCCTCGGAAGAGCAAAAGGAATTGCCCAAAAATTACCTATAAAAATTCCCAAGAAGCAAAAGGTCTCTAGGTATGGCGTTGTTTATGTCGTTAAGCGAGAAGATGGGGCCTGGTTACTTGAACGTCGCGTTAATAAAGGCTTACTCGGGGGAATGCTTGGATGGCCTGGATCAGAATGGTCAGAAGTTCCTTATGAAAAACCTCCTTTAGACGCCAATTGGACAACCAGCCATTCTATAGTGCACCATATCTTTACCCACTTTCATTTATATTTAACTGTAAAAATTGCCACCGCCTCACAAAAACAACAACCTAAAATAGGAAAATTTATTGGAAATAATAAATTTAACAAATCTGACCTACCAACAGTCATGCGGAAGGTTTTTGAGGTCGCTTATACTGAGTTAAAAAATACCCCACCTTTGTAAAAAGGCAGGGTAGTTGAGTGCAGTGATTAAACCACTCGCACAGGCGATACCTAAATTTCTAAATCATTTCTGATCTAATTTGTTGACGAAGAATCTCGATGGGTATTCTTTTTCCATCCCGCTTGTAACACCAATAATTCCAGCCATTGCAACTCGGAGCTCCCTCCATGGCCGCTCCAACTTGGTGAATCGAACCCTTTATGTCATTTCCGACTAATGTGCCGTCAACTCTAATTTTTGCTTTATGTCGACCATTAAAACTCCAGAGCTCTTCTCCGGGATTAAGCATACCACGTTCAACTAGCTGCCCAAATGGAACTCTTGGCTCACTACGTTTTGAGACAGTTACTTCCAAAGAAGATCTATCAAACTTTCTAATGTTTTTTAAGCGCTGAGTCGCAACCTTAATATAGTCAGGCTCTCGTTCAATTCCAATAAAATCACGTCCAAGTTTTTTTGCTACGGCACCAGTAGTCCCTGTGCCAAAAAAGGGATCAAGTATTACATCACCAGGCTTAGTTGTGGCCACTATTATTCTGTGTAAAAGACTTTCTGGTTTTTGAGTTGGATGTGCCTTTTCACCACTATCATTCTTTAATCTTTCATGCCCTGTGCAAATTGGTAATACCCAGTCAGAACGCATTTGAATTCCCTCGTTCAAAGATTTAAGGGCTTCATAATTAAAAGTATATTTACTCTCATCTGACTTAGATGCCCAAATCATTGTTTCGTGAGCATTAGTTAAACGCATACCACGAAAATTAGGCATTGGGTTTGACTTTCGCCATACAACATCGTTCAAAATCCAAAATCCTTGATTTTGAATTTCACTACCAACCCTAAAAATATTATGATAACTACCTATTACCCAAATTGCGCCATTCGGTTTTAAAATACGCCGTGCCGCGGCCAACCACTCCTTAGTAAACTTATCGTAAACCCGGAAGCTTGCAAACTGATCCCAATCATCATCTACAGCATCAACCTTAGAGTTGTCAGGGCGAAGTAAATCCCCTCGAAGCTGCAAATTGTAAGGTGGGTCGGCGAATATCAAATCTATAGACTCCGGTGGAAGACTATTCATAGCCTCTACGCAGTCCTTATTAATTATAGTGTTTAATGGTAGTGCCTCAGACACAACCTTACTCATTTTTCCCATTTCTGCTCCACAACATCGCTTAACGCGTTTTTAGTTTGCTTTGAGGCTAAAATGATTCAAAGGTGATTCGTTGTCAAAAACTATTTTTTTTCAATGAGTTACAGTTCACTCTTGATACAATATATTGTGTACGGGTTTGAAAGTTACCCTATGATGTGGTGTCACACCCAATTTTTTTAAAGCAGATAGATGACTTTTCGTCGGGTAACCGACATTATTTTCCCAGTCATATCCGGGAAACTGTTGCGCTAAATCCACCATGTATTTATCACGCGTTACTTTAGCCAAGATGGAAGCCGCCGCAATTGAGTATGATTTAGCATCTCCTTTTACAATTGCAGTAGATGGAATTATCAAATCTTTTGGCGTCTTATTTCCATCTACTAAAGCGAACTGAGCAGGCGTTTTCAAACCATTCACTGCTCTACACATTGCTAAGTGGGAGGCATGATAAATATTCATTCTGTCGATTTCTACTACAGAAGCTTCAGCGATCGCGAAAATCGCAAATTCCTGTATTTTAAGAAAAAGCTCGTTTCTACGTTTTTTTGATAGCTTTTTAGAATCATTTAAACCCTCTGGGATGTTTTTAGGGTCAAGTATCACAGCAGCGGCAACAACTGGTCCTGCTAAAGGACCCCTACCAACCTCATCAACACCAGCAACTAAGGAATATCCTTTATGCATCATACTAAGTTCATGTAAAAAATTTGGCTCAGAGGTAATCACAAGGTCTCTTTTCAATTCTTCTAATTCTTATACTGCCACGTTTTAATACAATAATTATCTAGTCAACACGTATTAGACCGATGTAAAGAATACTACTTCTTTACCTGGGTAGTTGGGGTATTATTACTCAGAATTTTCGATCATGAAAGGCGTTATATCTTGTGTTACATATAGTGAATTATATTTTTCTCTATTCCAAGAAACAGATGGGTTTAAGTCCCTTTTTTATCGCTGGCCGGTCATTTTTAATCTTATTTATATATTTTTCGCTACTAGTTTCTAAAGGGATCAGCCAAGATATCAGTGTGCAGGAAAATCAGCTTTTAAGAAAAAATAACCTTGTATATCAGGTGGGCTCTTCTATTCCCTTTACTGGCCACAGCATAGTAAGTGAATACTCGAGCGGTCGTAAACAACAGATATTTAGATATAAGGACGGAGAACTGTATCGTTCGGTTTGGTACGCCTTAAATGGAGAAGTGCGATTAAAAGAAAATTATCGAGATGGAATTCTACACGGAGAATGGGTGGAATACTATGCTGGAAACCGTTTAAAAGAAAAAGGGCACTTCAATAAAGGCAAGAAAGATGGGTTATGGAAGGAATACTATAAGGTTCACCAAAAAGAAAAAAATTATTTTGGGAAAATGGGGTTTTAATAAAAATTATCGAGTATGATAGAACTATTTTTTATAATAAATAAGATTATGAATTATAAAGACAACAAACTTTAAGCCTTTTTAGTTAGTGTTCAAGTACATCAAGTGCGCCGCCAGTAAATTGTTTAAATTTTTGCCATTCATGTGAGCTACCCTTATAGATTTTTTTTCGAATTTGATCTTGGGATGCAGTCCGAACACTGCGTTTATTTTTTTGCGGTGAGAGACATACATCTTCCCACGCGATGCCAATATGTTGGATAAGACCTCTAATTTCTTTCTCTTGATCACTTACAAGCGTGTCATAATTAAGGTCATAAATAAGACCAGGAAATTGATCGCGCCAAAACTGCATGAGATCTTTATACATCTGATAATATTTGACCAGATCATCTAAATTATTGCTATATCCTAACCCGTTTTGCGAGAAGTAAATTTTAAAATTTGAAAAACACGTAGCAGCAGCGTTTCGTTCAACATGAATAATCTTAGCTTCCGGAAGCGCAGCGCGAATCAATCCAATATATCTAAAATTCAATGGCATCTTATCTGTCACAAAAAAGCTTTCATTAGAAAGCCTTTTTAACTCACCTAAATAAAGATCTCTAAAATTTATTAAGCTACGTTTAGTTGGCTTGGGCTCTCCCAGAGCCATACTCGAACCAAACCCTCCCACATGACCTAGTTCACCAGCACCATACACTTTTGAGTGAGATGAAACAATCTGCTCCACAAGAGTTGTTCCGGACCTCGGCATACCAAGGATAAAAATTGGGATGGGCATATTTGGCTTTAAATCATATTTTAAGGATTTTGCACAAAATTTCTCGTTTCCAATTTTTAAAGTAGTAAAAAGTTTCTTATCTTTCTGAATATCATAACCTAGAATCTCTTTTCGCAGTGCATTACCTTCCATCAAATATTTAAACGAACGGCTGAGGTCTTTCAAATCCTCATATACTTTATGTAGTGCAAAACATAACTGACATCTTTGTTCATTATTTATGCCTCCATATTCATAAAGTTCTTCCATTTGAACGATTTGTACATCACTTCTGTTATATTTTTTTACTCCACTTAGAAGTCGATGCACCTCAGCATCATTAGGGTTAAGTTTAAGCG
>JAQBUS010000140.1 GCA_027623875.1 Pseudomonadota bacterium | reverse complement strand
TAAGCTTGTATAGTAATTGAAGTGCTTCTTTTGGGCTTAGGTTATCGGGTTCAATTTTACTCAAAAATTGGTTGATTTTATCTTTGGTTTGTTCTTCCTGGACAGAATAGTTTTTTTGTGAAAAAAGAGGCAAACTTTCTGGGGCTTCTCTTTTGTATGAGCTACTTTCGAGATGGGATAGAATTTCTTTTGCTCTAAAGATAACTGAGCTGGGCAACCCAGCTAACTTTGCGACCTGAACTCCATATGACCTATCGGCAGAACCCTTAATGACAGAGTGAAGAAAAACAATCTCCCCCCCCACTCCTTTACTGAAACCGTAGCATTTTGCACACCAGGTAGTTCATTAGAAAGCGCTGTTAGTTCGTGATAGTGAGTTGCAAACAGAGCCCGACAGCCGCTAACATTATGTAGATGTTCAAGTGTAGCCCAGGCTATTGACAACCCATCATATGTTGCAGTTCCGCGACCGATTTCGTCCAGTATTACTAAGGCTCGATTGTCTGCTTGGTTTAAAATAGCTGCAGTTTCTACCATTTCAACCATAAACGTTGATCTCCTCCTTGCTAAGTCATCGGAGGCCCCTACGCGGCTAAAAACCTGAGAGAACAGTCCTATTTTAGCAGAGGAAGCTGGGATATAAGAGCCGATTTGGCTTAAAATTGCTATAAGTGCATTTTGCCTTAAAAATGTAGATTTTCCGGACATGTTTGGTCCTGTTAAAAGCCATATATTAGCATCGTTAAGCTCTGCAGAAAGATTACAAGAGTTAGATATGAAAGCTTCACCGCTTAAACCATTGATTGCACGTTCAACCACTGGATGTCTGCCATCGGTAATTTGAAAGTCACGTGATAGGTCTAATGACGGTTTTACCCAGTTGAGATTTATAGCGAGTTTGGCCAATGAAGCGAAAACATCAATTTTCGTAAGAGTCGATGCCATATCATTTAATTCTGCTGTTTTGTTCAGAATGAGGTTTTGAAGGTCACCAAAGATTTTTTTTTCTAATCCAGAAATTTTATTTGCAGAATTTAGTATGCTTGTTTCTAATTCTGATAGTTCAACAGTTGTAAATCTAATAGAGTTGGCCGTTGTTTGGCGGTGAATAAAAAACTCTGAAAGAGGCAACGAGAGCATTTTTTCAGAATGGGTGGCTGTGGCTTCAATAAAATAACCTAAGACATTATTATAGCGTATTTTTAATGAGTTAATACCAGTTTCAGCTATATATTTTGATTGGAGTTCAAGAATTATTTTTCGACTATTATCACGCAATACCCGGCATTCATCTAAGTCTGGGTCAAAGCCGCTTTTTATAAAACCACCCTCTTTAATTAGATGCGGTGGATGTTCAATCAGGGATTGATTAAGAGTTAATATTAAAGAAGAAAACCCAGTTAAACTTTTAATGCTATTAACAAAAAAAGCTGGAATGCTTTCGTTTTGAAGTATGTTACTAAGCTCACTAGCTTTAATAAGTCCGTCTCTAATTGTTCCCAATTCTCGAGGGCCAGCCCGGTCAAGGGAGAGACGGGATATAGATCTGTCAATGTCGGGGACGTTGCGCATGGTGAGTCGAACAGCGTCTAGAAGTTCTTTGTTTTCAAAAAAAAGATCTAAACAAGCCAACCTATTGTGTATTAAATTTAAGTCTGTGGATGGACTAGAGAGCCAGCGCTCAATCAAGCGGGCTCCAGAGGAAGTAGACGTTTTGTTTATCATAGAAAGCAAGCTGCCTTCTCTTGTACCGTTGAGGTTTTTAACAAGCTCTAAGTTTTTTCGGGTGGCAGGATCAATTTTAAGAACTTTGGCACCATCCTCTTTTATGGGTATGTGTAAATACGGGAGGTTTCCTTTTTGGGTAATATCTAAATAATCTATTAGTGCACCCATGGCAGAAATTTCGACTCGAGAAAACACTCCAAAAGATTCGAGGGAAGCCACATTATAATGTTTAAGCAACCGCCGCTCTGCTGATTGACTTTCAAAACTATTCTTAATCAATGGTGATATAGAAATGCCATATTCGTTTACGGTTTTTTCAAGTTCTATGGCATGGCTTTCTGATAAAACAAGTTCGCTTGGAGAAATTCGGGAAAGCTCTAGTGAAAGCATATTTTTAGGACAAGAGGTGGTGCGAAGCTCTCCTGTAGATATATCAAGCCAAGCTATAGCACCGTCATTTCTGATTTCTGAGAATGCCATTAGGTAATTATTGCTGTGGGGTTCTAACAAGCTTTCTTCGGTAAGAGTTCCTGGAGTTACAAGGCGTACAACGTCGCGCTTTACAACGGCCTTATATCCACGCTTTTTTGCTTCGATAGGGCTTTCCATTTGTTCGCAAACGGCAACACGAAATCCTTTTTTTATAAGATCTAAAAGATATCCTTCTGAAGAATGGGCGGGAACCCCGCACATTGGAATGTCTTCGCCAAGATGTTTACCTCTTTTTGTTAATGTGATTCCCAGGGCTTTGGAGGCTTTTATGGCATCCTCAAAAAAAAGCTCATAAAAATCACCCATGCGATAAAACAGTAAGGCATCTGTATGATCTTCCTTAATTTTAAGGAATTGAAGCATCATTGGGGTAACGGGCTTAATGGTATCTTTCACGCTAAAACCTGTAATTTTATTCTAGATATAGTACAAATCACAGACCGTAGTGGAAAGCCCAAAATTGAAATTTTTTTCAATAGGAATGGTTAGGGTTTATTTTTTTGTATAAGTTTATCGCGGATTGAGTAATAGCTCATTGCTAATGGAATAAACCAGGGCTCTCCAGTGTAAAAAGGCATTGTTCTAAATGGAACGCTTGAAAACACAGAATCGTTAAGGTCTCCAAGAACCATCATAGCGGCTTTTTTTCCTAACCATCGTGCCCATATAGTTCCTGAACCACAAAAGCCAGTTGGATAAATGACACCCTCGTTAACCGAGAGTTTAGGAAGTTGATCAAAAGGGAAAGCTACAAACCCACACCAATGGTTTTCTATCAGGGTTTCTTTTAGCTGAGGAAGTATTGTAGTTAACCCCTCTTGCAAGCGTTGCCTAGAAACGGTCGTATTTTTACTTAATCTCCGGCCCCCAAGGAGGATACGCTTGCCGTCGGGCGACGCCCGGTAGTAGAATCCTAACTCTAGTGCTTCTCCAAACATATTTGACTTTGGCATAAGGTTTTTAACCAAGTTTTCACTAATTTCAGCTGTGGCAATCATTTCTGAAACTATTGGTATTAGACGCCGGCGTAACCAAGGTAGACCTTTATCCGTATATCCATTCGTAGCGGCTATTACATGGCCAGCGGTTATAGAGCCTTTGGTCGTTTTTACTATAAATCCGGGTATTCTTGAGTTTTGTTTTGTTACTGATTCAACAGCAGTCATTGGTAATAAATGAACGCCGTTAACTTGTGCTATAGATATCATTTGATGTAAAAGCTTCGCAGGGTGAATTCCTCCAATATCCGGTCTTAAAAGGCCCCCGCAATATTTATCAGAGTCAAGATAGTCCTTTAAGTCAGATTTATTTACAACCTGAGCTTCAACCCCAAGAAGCAAGTTAAGGGACTCTGACTCCCGCTTCATACTTTCTAGAGAGGCTGTATTTACGGCACCCGTCAGTCGACCAGTTAACTTAAAGTCACATTCAATATTTTCATCCTGGATAAAACTATAAAGGTCTTCTCTAGCATCTGAGCCTTCTGTTAAGAAGGCGCGTGCCTTATCTACTCCAAAACGGTTTGTTAAACCAGAAAGAGATAGGCGCAAATTACCGCTAGTAATTCCTCCGTTTCGAGTAGATGCCCCCTCTCCAAATAACCCTTTTTCTACAACCACCACAGTTAAACCGGCTCTGATTAGAGGGATTGCAGCTCCAAAACCTGTATAGCCGCCTCCGATAATTACAACATCTGCCTGTGTAACGGGAGTAGTAGGCTCTAGCTCTAAAGGTGGGGCTTCCAGCCACCAATACGGGTTTAAGTTAGTTTTCATATGGACCTAATAAAATTTATTATTTTCAATAACAGTTAAAGGTTTTTTTTCATTGTGAACAAGAGCCTTAATGTGTTTTTAACCACTGTGTAAAAGAGTAAGTTATAGGCGATCTCTTAAAGAGAACCAGAGCATAGCTAGAATTAGCAAGGGGGTTTGAAGTTTTGTTCCACCAGGAAACTTAGAGCTCGGGATCGAAGCCATTATGTCAAATTTTTCTGCCTGTCCAGCAATAGCCATGGCAATCAATTTTCCACCCATCGTAGCCATTGCAACCCCGTGACCTGAGTAACCACTTGCGCTAAGCACATTACTTTTAATTTTTTTAAAGTAAGGCATACGGTTCATTGATATACCTAAAGTTCCTCCCCAAGAGTAATCAAATTCACAATTAATTAGCTGGGGAAAAATTTTAAGCATCGGTTTTTTTACAGCGGCTGAGATATCTTTAGGAAAGCGATATCCGTACGACTCAGAGCCACCAAATAACAGCCGTTTATCTGGAGAAAAACGGAAATAGTTTACAACAAATTTACTGTCGGCAACAGCATAGTCATTCTTGATAATTGCAGCTTGTTGACTTGCAGTCATAGGCTTTGTGGCTGCAATAAAATTATTTATAGGCATTACAGTTTCAGAAATATCTTTGTTTAGGCTTCCAAGGTATCCATTGCATGCAAGAACCACATAGTCAGCTTTAATAGATGAAAATAGAGTTTTAACTTTAACTTTAGTTCCGTAATTGATGGATGTTACAGTTGATTTCTCATGAATTATAGCTCCGGCATTCTGCGCCTTTTTTGCTAAACCCAGAGCATAACGTAAGGGGTCAATATGACCCCCAC
>JAQBUS010000139.1 GCA_027623875.1 Pseudomonadota bacterium | reverse complement strand
CATTTAAGTTAAGTGGAGACATAATAGGAATGTCTTCTAAAATCAAAATGCTTATAACTTTAGTAAGGGCTAAGTAGTCTACGGCACTGTGCGCTTTTTCACATAAATCAGAAAACGCCATTCTTGCTATACCATTTTTAAAATTTGGGATAAGAAAATCTCTGCCTTTTACGCTTAATATAAGCCTTTCAGATATGCCACCTGATAGAGTGCGCCAAAGGTTTTCGATACCAAGGCTTGTTTTATTATTAAGTGGATAAAAATATACAGATTGGGACCCGAGTTTTAGTTTCCTATGATCTATTGGTGTGCTTAACTCATGTACGGTAAGCTTTTCTTCTATAAATGAAATAAAAGGAAGAAATATATCTCGATTTAAGCCATTCTTATAAAGATCCTTTGGAGGGCGGTTTGATGTGGAAACAATAAATACCCCTTTTGAAATTAAACCATGAAAGATTCGGCCAACAAGCATTGCATCGGTGATGTCTGTTATTTGCATTTCGTCAAAGCATAATAGGTTTATAGATTTATGAATTTTCTGAATAACGAAACTGAGTGGATCTGCCTCACCAGAGTTTCTAAGGGTAAAAAGATTGTCGTGGATTTCCTGCATAAAATTATGGAAGTGTACACGCCGTTTTTTTTTAATAATTGTATGTTCATAGAAAAGATCCATAAGCATAGATTTTCCTGAACCAACACTACCCCAAATATACAAACCACTTGAGGGTAGTTTGGAATTTCTAGACACTGGAAGGAAGCCTAATCGGCGATCTTTTTTTGTCAAAGCGCTTGAAAGATTGTCTAGAATTTGTAACGTTTTAATCTGATTTTCGTCAAACGTTAAATTGCCAGAGTGCATTCTTTCTTTGTAAGCTTTTGAAAGTGTCATAAAGCGTCTCTTTTTTACATCTTTATTATTGAGGGCTTAAAAGTCTTACGTTACCCTAAAAAGGTTATGATAAAATTGTAGGAAACCAATCTTCACGTAGCTTTTGTCCCTCTTTCATGTTGTGTCCTGGAAATGGGGGGGAGGTACGACCAGGTCTTTCGGTATAACACGCGTCATCCCCTACCCATCTTAAGGATAGTGCGCGCCTTCTACTTGTGGCTTGATTTCCAGGAGCACCATGAACAGTTTTGTAATCAAATAAGACAACATCTCCCGGCTCCATTTCCCATTCTAAAATTTTATGTTTTTTTGGATCATCTTCTGGGTTTGGAACTGGAGTCCAATTATCATCGGACCTATAGAAGTCGCTGTTATCAGCCCAGCTTACTGGTTTAACAAGTTTTTTCCATTTATGAGAGCCAGAAATAAATTGAATTTTTGATTTGTTTACTGGGTCCACAGGGATCCACAGGCTGACTGTTTGAGAGCCTTTAATAAAATAGTAAGGCGCATCTTGATGCCATGGGGTTTTTTTTGGTGTTCCAGGTTCTTTTACTAGTACATGGTCATGAAAAAACTGTGCTGTTTTAGACTCCATAATTTCTGCAGCTATTTTGGCAGCGGGACTCTCCCGGATCAATTTTTCAAATTCAGGAATTTTTGTCCAGTTGCAATAGTCATCAAAGAAGCGCCCTTCACTTGTTGAGTTCTCTGATGCATAAGTACCAGGGTTTTTCAAATTGTACTCTATACCAGACCGAATGATATCTACCCAATCTGTTAAGGCTCCTGAGATCATAGTAACGCCATTTTCTTTGAAATCAGAAATGTGTTCAGGCTTGATCATTGTTGCTCCATTTCTCAAAAATGTATTTGGCTGTTATGAGGTCGAGGTGAGCGCCACCTCCATTTTTTGCTATAGTAATATCATTATTAGATATTCTTTTAAATTTACTTAGATCATAAAAATCTGAAATAATATCTTTTTTTCTAATGACACCAGCCTCTAGGGGGATCTTTAATTCCCCAATATGGCCTAGTGTGGTTTCGTAAGAATCCACAAATATACGGCCCTTTTTTAATGCAAGATCATCAACTTCCCGCATGTCAGCTTTATAAGCTCCAATTAAATCAAGATGCTGGCCAGGCCGTAGCCACTCCCCCTTTATTAGAGGGTCCTTTGACATCGTTGCCGTGCATATTATGTCTGCATTCTCAACTGCTTTTTGTAGATTTGGTTCAAATATAGCCCCGTAGGTTTTTTGAAACTTAAGTGCATTTTTAGAGGTCCTACCCCATACAAAAAAACTGGCTTTTGGGAATAGGCTACTGTAGGCATCAAGCATTGATGCGGATACTGTACCAGAACCGACTAATAGGATATTTTTTGAGTTTTTTCGGGCAAGTTTTTTTGTTGATAAAAGAGAATCGGCTGCTGTTTTCCATTTAGTCACTAAATGGAAGTCAATTATAGCCTCAAGCTTTCCTGATTTGTCTGAGAAGATACTGACAGCTCCGTTTATTGCTGGGCAGCCATTTTTAGTATTTTCAGGAAAGATCGTGGCTGTCTTTACAAGCTGACCGAGTCCATCAATCCAGGCTACTCTTGAGAGAAGGGTGTCTTCATGCCTTGAAAGAACGACGTCTTGTATTTGTGCTTTCGGAAGTTTGTGGCCAGCGATTAAGGCATCTGTTAATTCGTTCCAGTTCATATGGTTATCAACGTCTGAAAAGTTGATATTTTTTATTACCACTTTCTTACCTCCATTTTGAATTATAAAACTTATGGTTAGTACTATAGTACGGTAATGAATATTCTAAGCAACATTAATAAATTAACTTGGTTTTACACTATTATTTACTGGGTGTTAGTTGCTTGCGTAAAAGTGCGACTGGGTGTGCTCGAAGGGATAAACGTATAGAAGCATAATCTTCAGCAACTTGTTCTCCTAGACTCATCTCAGGTGGAAGATAAGTTTCAATTTCATTTAAGCCCTCGCCTTCTAAGCTCCTTTCAAATAGTGGAAGAGGCTTGGCAGCAGAAATGGCTCTGGCAGCCCATACGGCATTTCGCCGATTTAAACCTATATCAATAAAAACGTCTGCTTCAGCTAATTGAGATAATATGTGAGGAGCAGTTCCAGCACGACGCCATATGTCTTCTATGGTTAAGTAACCATTACCTCTAGCGCCTATAATCCAACTAACCTCCTCTTCACGCATGGACTTTATATGGCAAAACCCTAGTCGCAATGCGAGCTCACCTTTTCCGTCTTGCTCTAGTGTGTTGTGCCAGTAGCTATAATTTATAGAGATTGGCCGTACTTCAATGTTATGTTCTTGAGCATCACGAATAATTTGTGCAGGAGCATAAAAACCCATGGGTTGAGAGTTTAATAAAGCACAAGAAAATATGGCTGGATAGTGACATTTTAACCATGCTGAAGCGTAAACTAAAAGTGCAAAACTTGCCGCATGGCTTTCTGGAAACCCATAACTTCCAAAGCCTTCTATTTGTGAGAAGCAACGATTAGAAAATTCTTCATCGTAGCCATTTGAAAGCATGCCTTTTATAAACTGGTCATGGAAGTCACTTACCGCACCATTTTTTTTAAAGGTAGCAAGGGAGCGACGTAGGCGATCGGCCTCTTCGGGGGTAAACCCCGCCCCGATAATGGCTATTTGCATTGCTTGTTCTTGAAATAAAGGCACGCCTAGAGTTTTACTTAAAACCTCACCCAGTTTATCAGAAGGGAGAGTTATAGCCTCTTCTCCATTGCGGCGTTTTAAAAAAGGATGAACCATATCTCCCTGAATCGGTCCTGGGCGAACGATTGCTACCTCTATAACAAGATCGTAAAAACATCGAGGTCTCATTTGTGGAAGAAAATTCATTTGGGCACGGCTTTCTACCTGAAACACACCTAAACTATCGGCTTTGCTAAGCATTTCGTAGGTAGATTTGTCCTCAGGAGGAATAGTCGCTAAGCTATAGTCTAATTGATGGTAACTCCTAATTAATGTGAAAGCTTTTTGTATACAGCTCAGCATTCCGAGAGATAAGATGTCAACTTTAAGGATGCCAAGCGTATCTAGGTCATCCTTGTCCCAGCAAATAACTGTTCTTCCAGTCATAGTCGCATTTTCTATTGGGATTAGTTCATCTAGACGGCTATCGGTTATAATAAATCCACCAACATGTTGTGATAGGTGACGTGGAAAGCCCTGAATTTCGTCCACAAGTTTTAATGTAAGAGCTAATCGGTTATCTAACGGATCTAGGCCAATTTCTTTAATTCTATCAAAGTTAATGTCTTTTGAGGAACCAAATCCCCATATTTGGGAGCTAATAGAGGTAATTATATTTCTAGATAAGCCCATTGCTTTCCCTACTTCGCGCACTGCTTGCTTTCCGCGATAGTGTATAACAGTCGCACACAGGCCTGCTCTATGGCGACCGTATTTTTTATATATATACTGTATAACCTCTTCCCGGCGAGTATGTTCAAAGTCAACATCAATATCTGGTGGTTCATTTCTGGCTTCAGATACAAACCTCTCGAAGACCATAGCACCGATTTCGGGGCTTACTGATGTTATACCAAGGCAATAACATACCACAGAGTTGGCAGCAGAACCCCGGCCTTGGCATAATATATTTTGAGAACGTGCAAAGGTTACAATGTCATTAACAGTAAGAAAATAAGATTCATATTTAAGTTTAAAGATGACCTCCAGTTCATGTTTTAACATTTTTTTTGTTTTTTCACTTACTCCATCTGGATAGCGCCACTTTAGGCCTTGATAGGTTAAAGTTTTTAATCTTTGAGCGGCTGATTCTCCCTGAAAAACCTCAGAGGGATAGTCTTGCGTTAGCTCTTTGAGGGAAAAATCACATAAATCCGCAATTTCTCCGGATCGATATACAGCATCCTCGAACCCTTTAAAAAGAGACAATATTTCAGATTGGTTTCTTAG
>JAQBUS010000138.1 GCA_027623875.1 Pseudomonadota bacterium | reverse complement strand
AAAAGATATAACCTACCCCTGCCGCTGTTTTGCAAAGCTAGTTGGAAGACAAAGTTCTCATCACAAATGCAACTTATGAGCTACAAATTAATGGCAGAGATTTTCTTCTCTCCCATTAATTATAAAAATGCCCTAGGTGGACTTAATTCAAAGTCGTGGCGCCAGTTTCATATCGAATGATTTTGCCGTCTTTTATCATCGCAACTGCCATAACAGCTTCTTTTGTATCATCAGGGTAGGACATAAATTCGTGCGTGACCAAGATATCGTCATTCTCATAAACGCAACGTGATGAATTTTGAACAAACTTTTCATTGGCTATCATACCCGTAGCCATGGATACCCACTCGCTCTTGGAAAACTTTCTCCCCGATTTGTGAAAGACAAAAACACAATCGTCATGTAATAACTCTGAGTAGGCAGCCATATCTTTATCAGTCATAGATTTTTGTAGTTTTTCATAAACAGACATTAATTATTCCTTTTCACTTTTATTTATTTATAGTGTTTACTTACCCATCTGAATTAATAAATCGCAAGAGCAAAAGATTTACCGCCATTGATAGAAACAAAAACGAAAAATCATTTCACAATAATAAATCGATATTTCTCTATCGGGGTCATAAATATTCGTACTCGCCATAATTCTCCTCCACCTTGATTTCTCACATTAAGGTACCTCCTATAAATTAAACGATGTAGTTCATAGTATACAGCATGTATGAGAGCCTATCGTTTTAAATACATCACTAAACACTAACAGCATCATTAACATAGCCACTCTTTACTGAGCTCCATTTGTCTGCTTATGATATGATTATGAGAAACTTTTTAATAAATCCCACTCTTTACACTACTACTTTTGCAATTCCGTTGGAATTCTAAGCTATATTAATGAGAGTTATACTAATTATTTTCTGGTGTCTTCTTTCGTGTGTAGGTCTTTATAGGGGTATATCCGAACAGACGGGTTTGATAGTTCCTGATTATGGAATTAACTTTACCCTCATTTTTCAAAATTGGGGTATTTTTTCAATACCCCTTATCATTCATATGATTTACATCTTTATCTCTGAAAGGAGGTAAACTAGTGGCTAGATCCTTCGGATCCATTGCATCATCACTTTATAGTTCAACCTCTACTCTTTCTAGGCAATCTTTGTTACCCCAGACTCACATTGAACCTTCATCTCCTTCAAATGCAGGAATCAAAAATAAAAAAAATTATAGAGTTCGGCATAACTATCAAATAGTCCCAGCACTTTCAGGCAATATTTATTCTATGTTTTTTTTTAAGGCTCTAGAAATCAGCATAATAATTCCCACCGAAATCAACACATATGTCAAGCCAGAACATGCCCATTTGATCATAGAGAAAGCCGAGGCCAGTTGAGCGTTTGATGAAGAAATCACGCCATCAGCTAAGTACTGGTTGGCCAGTAAACCCAGCTCATAGTTTTCGAGCCAATCAAAAAGTACTTGAGTTAATGGAAATAGGTTTAAAGAGCCTGCCTTTTGAGAAAATGGTTTGAACAAAACTGACACCCAAACCACATACATCAAACCGTAAATCATTCCAAAAAAGGTATCCCAAACTTGGTTGAAATCGATATATGCGTTTATCATTTCATCCGTGCGTGTTGTTAAAAAAACCATAATATCCGCCTGATTAAAGCCAAACGAAGTGCCTAAAGATTTTATGTTGCTATCAGCCAGCTCAAAGCCTACGGCTTTATCCATCATTACTAAAACCAGGTAACCAATAAAAATTGCAGTAAGAAAAATTGCAGTCATAAGGTTGGACTTTTGATAAAAAAACTGTGACAAAGCTTTGCTTGAAAAGTATTTAAGTAGGCCCTTTTGTTTCTTAATATTTTTTTCTTTATCAACAGTCATTAGTTTACTACGTCTTCGGTGGCGTTGCTGTGTTCAATGCTATTTTCTAACATTTATATTGGTTCTTTTCGACCTCACCAATTACAGAAATAAATGATGGGGTCCAGATAGGTACTTGGCTTTCGCTTGTAAATTCAACACTTACGAAATGTGTCAAACTCTCATAAAGCCATCAATTTATCTGGCAGAACCATAGGGGTCAATCTCTACGGCGCGCAAACAAGTAAATCTGATAGATTTGGTAGTTTAAAACCGAAAGTCTTATCCTTGAACTTGGCCAATAAGTATTTGCGCTTGCCCATTGAAGAAATTGGGAATATCGGCCAAAGCCGGTCCTGCTGCGGCTAGCGCAGAATCTAAGGCAGCTTGATTTTTGAAGGTCATGGTAGCTATTGCATGGAAGCCTGCAGGTGTATCATTACCTCCTGCTAACCCTTTAGTGACAAGAACGCTATCGGTATGTGGCCCCATATGTTCGCCGACAATCGGCATATGTTTGTTGGCGTAGTATTCATGATCAAAAGTTGTCTCATTTTCGGTTGAATAAAGAACTTGCAGTGATACAGCCATGGTAGACTCCTGATTTTTGAAATTACGGATTAAAGTAGACACGCTACTGTTGACTTACATTAATAGCAATCAACAAAGCCAAAACTTCGACGGCCTACAACCCGTGCTGTCAAACCAAAGCGAACGTTTGACCTTATTCGCACTTAGTATCTGATTGCTAAAAGTCTCGTTGTATCTCTTGCTTTTATAACATTACTATATAATCTTTAGGTAATTAATGTAGGACTAGGAGTATACAAATGCTGTTTAATTTAAGAAATTTGGCTATAGCTATTTTTTTTGTTGCACCTTCTTTGAGTGCGAAAGAACTCATTTGTACGTTTGATGAATGGGGGTATAAAACAGGCCGTTCCGGACTACTCCAGGAAGGAATAGTTTTATCGTTAACTGCACATAAAACAAAAATAGATATCGAAAAAAACATCCTGTATTTGTATCATGATACGTTTCTTCACCCTGTTGCGCTGCCGACTACAAAGCGTCAAAATTCTAAATTTACTACATATCTTTCTCAACAAGTTTTGATGGATGAATACGGACAAAAATTTACAATGTCATACAACTTGCGAGTTAATCCGACACAAAAGGGTATTCTCACTTTAGAACAAAATGGTTCAAGCTTTTTTCCAATGAACGCAATTGGGACGTGCATATAGGTTTTTTCTATAAGTTGTCTTTATTATAAGAAATCCAGCGGCCAGCTGTTGGATTGAGCGCAACGCCTCCCCTGCTACAGCAACCGACCGCTCACTATCTCTTGTCTTGAGCCGCCCTCATTCCTCTTCAGAAATTTCTATATAAGGATGCCTTTGCCAGACCTTAAGGTTGTATACTTGTAATTTGATGATAACCTTTAATATGATTTTAGTTTAAAATATTAAGGAGAACATAATGAAATTTCTAGCAACATTTAAAAAATCGTGCAGCTTTGAGAGATGGTTAAAATTAGTGGATGATTTAAAACCACATATGGATAAACATGGTCTAAAACTTATTGTGGCGATGGAAAGTGATGACGGCTCAAGGATATATGATCTTGGTGAAGCCCAAACTATGGAGGGTGTTGAGGCGTTTATTTCTGATCCTGATGTAATTCGCATGAGAGTAGAAGCGGGTGTTGATACAGATAGCCAAGAAGTAATTAATGCTATCGGCGATCATCACATCTTTCCAAGATAGCAGACGCAAAGTTAAATCCTGTTTTGCCAACCGCAAAACAGGCCCTAGACTTAACAGTGTTAATATAAAGAACAAACTGTTTTTACCTTAAATTTCACTTTAAAACAAGAACTCTAAGGACCCCCTTAAGGTCTCTTTTGAAAGCCATTAGATTTTACGTAGGAGGACACGCTCGCCCTCCCGCCAGTTGTTAAGTCTGGCCTAGGTGCAGGCTGGAAATTGGGTATCTTAAATCACGATTCCAAAATATTGGATATGGCAGTTAACTTTTCCATCCAGCCTTTTGTAAAAGGATCAAGATCCGGGCGGGTTCCATCAATGTCACAAAATCCATAAAAATGTGCCAGATGAACGATTGGGAATGTGCACCCAGACCGCAATGGTAAATCGGGGTCGCACGCCAGATGGGCGATCCCACGGCCAGTGAATTCAGGTGTATCGGACATTTTTAGATCATTCTTTGAGACATCAAAACCAAGAGAAGCATCTTGGGTTGCCATGACCACCCTCTCGGTGCGCACCCAGCGGGGCCAAATAGAAACGGCACTGACACCGTGCGGCTTCAGGTCATGGGCAATAGCGGTCGTCATCCGGTCGACCGCGGCCATCGCCATTCGGAACATCGGGCTGTAATACTCATCTTTGGATGCGCCCGCTGAAATATTCGCAATCAGACCACTTTTTTGCTGTACCATAACCTGTGATACAAAATGCGCCATTAGGTATTTGCTACGCACACCGACATCCATCATGCCCTGCCAATCAGTGTCGTCTGAAGTCCAGACATCACCTTTGTAGTCGTTGGGAAACCCCATCGCGCAGTTAACCAGAATATCGATCCGCCCATAGGTTTTGGCCACATACGCAACCATGTGCTTGATCTCATCGCGTTCCGAAAGATCTATCTTATAGGCTTCGGCATGCCCACCCGCTGCCTCAATGCTGGCCACGTTTTCTGCCAATGTACCTGGGACCTTCGGGCCGCGGTCTTGCCAGGCCCTTATTTCCGTAGGATCAAGAGTGCGCGCCGCAAGCACGACCTGCGCTCCCTGCCCAGCCAGTTCACGAGCGACACCCGCACCAATGCCGCGACTGGCACCAGTCACGATTGCAACTTTTCCGTCAAGCATACCTTGGCCCTTCATATAACAGGGTTCACCTGGGCAGATGCCAGCAAAAACTTAAAAATATTGTGGCCCCCCAAAAAAAGAAAAGTGAAAATTTTCATAACACCGACATTGAACCATCGGAGAAA
>JAQBUS010000137.1 GCA_027623875.1 Pseudomonadota bacterium | reverse complement strand
TGAGGCTTTAATTCCCAGAGCTTCAGCAGATAAATTATCAGAATATTTCAACATGCTCTGAGTTATCTCTCTTAAGTTTTTACTCTGATGAATTTCCAAGACATACCCATCTGGTGGACCGTAAGAGACAGTCGGTAGCGGCATGGTAATACCAAAGGCAGTAGCTATTTTTTGAAATACTTGTCCTGAATATAACTGAGGCTGCCGAACGGGCAACCAACGACCGCCCTTATCGCCCAAGGCCCGCTTGGCTACTGACCAAGTTTCTTTTCCCAGCACCATATTATACTCAAATACTGGAGATACGCGTTGAGACAATATAACTTCAACTAGGTCCACAGCAGGTCTAGCTTTCAAACCTCGCGCTTCGACAAACAAATCATAATTATTATTCTTAAGTTTCCATTGAAAGAATACTCTATTGGCATTTAAATTCATTCCTGAAATTGACGGATTATATGCTAGGTAATTAGGCTGGGTAGGATCAATCTCGCGAATTGACGGCATTCCTCCTCCATATACCTTAAAGTCACCACTTATTTTGCTAACACCTCTTTCCTTTAAAAGCTTAACCAGGTCATAAAGACCGTCTGTATCAAGAGTTGGGTCTCCCTCCCCAACCAAAATTAGGTCACCGTCAAGCACCCCATTTGTTATGACACCAGTTGATATTAACTGAGTATTAAATCTAAAATCTGGACCAAGGTTCTCAAGTGCATAAAAACTTGTGATCGTTTTTATAACACTAGCAGGGGGCAATGACAGTTCTGGATTATAGGTCTCAAGAATCTCACCAGTCGTCCTATCAGCTACTGAAAAAGTAATATTACTACCTCGAGGTAAACGACTAACTAGGCTTTGTATTTCCAATTTCTTTTTATCGAATAGGTTTGGCCGAGGGATTGACCCAATTGAATTACCTACGGTTTTAGAAATTCCGATGTTGGCCACACTCAAGAGTAAAAAAGATAAAATACCTCGCCTGGATAACTCGTTTTTTCTTCCTGTTGTCATAGAAAGTTCTACCCCAGTATTTTTTAATTTATTTTATTCATTGCGGGCACGAATCTGAGATGAAGAAGCATTATTTAACGGTGTTGAAAGATAACACCATGACGGGGGGGTAATTCGACCCAGAAGCCCTCCCATATTACTTGGCAATCTATTAGCCCTATAATTAGCCATCAGTACGGAGTGTTTCGCCAATCTATTATTTCCTGGTCTGGCAATTACTCCTAATGGGACTTGTTTAACTATCTCTTTCCAACTCTTCCACGATTGAAACTGAGATAAATTATCTGCCCCCATTAACCAAACAAAGGAAACTTCTGGGTAAAGACCTTTAAGTCTCGCAATCGTGTCCACCGTATATTCGGTTTCAAGCCTTTTTTCTAAACACGTAACTGTAACTTTCGGATGTTCAATCAAACTTCTTGCTAGGTTCACGCGTTCTTGAAGTGGTTTCGGATCCGTTCTCTTTAAAGGGTTTTTAGATGTAACAAGCCACCATACACTGTCTAATTTAAATCGTTTAATTGCCTCTTTTGTAATATGCACGTGACCCTCATGTGCTGGGTCAAATGATCCGCCAAGCAAACCTATAGTTTGTCTAGAAGTGGCGTATGGCAAAAGATATCTCATAAACTTCTTTTAACTCACCTTTCTAAGCATTGCCACCAGGCAAAGGGTTCGTTAAGTGATTTTTAAAACCTTTGGGAGAATTATATGTCGAGTTATCAATACGTCTACCATATGGATGGAGTATCAAAAACGCACCCGGGCGGTAAGAAATGCTTTGAGAATATTAGGTTGTCTTTTTTACCGGGAGTAAAAATAGGAGTTGTTGGTGTTAATGGCTCCGGAAAATCAACCTTAATGAAAATTATGGCAGGTCTGGACACGGAATTTACCGGTGAAGCCTGGGCAGCTTCGGGCGCAAAAGTAGGTTATCTTTCACAAGAACCGACTCTAGATTCCTCACTCGATGTTCGGGGAAATGTAATGTTAGGTGTGAAAGAAAAAAAAGCTATTTTAGACAAGTACAATGAGCTTGCGATGAATTACTCTGAAGAGACTGCAGACGAAATGGCAAGTCTACAAGACGAGATAGATAGCCAAAACTTATGGGATTTGGACGCCCAAATCGATATCTCTTTGGAGGCCTTAAGGTGCCCTGCAGATGATGCTCTAGTTGATAGCCTTTCAGGCGGTGAAAAAAGGCGTGTGGCCTTATGCAAATTACTTTTAGAACAGCCCGATATGCTTCTCCTGGATGAGCCAACTAACCACCTCGACGCAGAAACAGTTGGTTGGCTGCAAAAGCACTTAATTGATTACAAGGGAACATGCTTAATTGTAACGCATGATCGTTACTTTCTCGATGACATTACGAGCTGGATACTTGAACTCGATCGTGGGCGAGGAATTCCTTATGAGGGCAACTATTCTGCTTGGCTCGAGCAAAAGGCAAAACGCCTAGCTCATGAAGCAAGAGAAGACAAATCAATGCAAAAAACTTTGGAAAGAGAGCTCGAGTGGATAAGAGCTGGAGCAAAAGCTCGACAAGCCAAGCAAAAAGCACGCGTTAGCGCATATGAAGAATTGGCGAACCAATCAGAACGTGAAAAATTAGGTCGAGCACAAATAATCATACCAAATGGAACAAGGCTCGGTGGAAAGGTAATAGAAGTAGAAAACCTTTCAAAAGCCTACGGCGAAAAATTATTAATTGAGGAGTTAAACTTCTCTCTACCTCCAGGAGGAATTGTTGGGGTTATCGGTCCTAACGGTGCAGGAAAGTCAACATTATTTAGAATGTTAACAGGTGAAGAAAATCCCGATGCTGGAACCTTGACCTATGGAGATACAGTAGAGTTATCTTACGTAGATCAATCACGAGATTCGCTAGCTTCCGATAAAACTGTTTGGGAAGAAATTTCTGGGGGCGCTGAAATAATCCAACTTGGTGACGCACAGATGAATTCTCGCGGCTACTGTTCTGCTTTTAATTTCAAAGGTGGCGACCAGCAAAAGAAAGTTGGCCTATTATCAGGCGGAGAGAGAAACCGCGTTCATTTAGCCAAACTCCTAAGATCAGGTGGTAACGTGCTCTTATTAGACGAGCCCACAAATGACCTAGACGTGGAAACTTTACGTGCGTTGGAGGACGCATTGGAAAATTTTGCTGGATGTGCAGTTATTATCAGCCACGATCGGTTTTTCTTAGATCGGCTATGTACGCATATTCTTGCTTTTGAAGGAAATGCTCACGTGGAGTGGTTCGAAGGGAATTTTGAGGCCTATGAAGAAGACAAAATAAGGAGATTAGGCTCGACTTCGCTAGAACCAAAAAGAGTAAAATATAAAAAGTTTACCCGCTGAATTCTCATCGAAAGTTCTCTTACCTGATAGCTCCTGAAGAGAGCCTTCTTTCAATAAGTGCTATTAGATTTTGTAGTCCCAGATCTCTGGATCCAAATCAAAATCTTTAGAACTTTTAAGGTTAATCAAGCCAATTTTTAAAAATTTAATTTCACTTATTGTATTATCTTTTTCAAATTTTGTAGAGTGCGATACCAATAATGCCATTTAGCAGCGTTGGAGGGTTAACGAAGCAATCGGCACCTCACACCCTCCTATAGTAAAACAATATCTCTTAATTCTCGCTCATATTATAAAAACTCGCTTATATTATAAAAAACTGCAAACTAGTTTAAGGTCAGAAGGAAGAATTTGACTTACCTCAGCATACATTCTGAAACCCTTAAAAAGCCACGATCAATCAATTTAATCAAGATTTAGTATAAGCACTTAATAGTGCTTAATTAAACTTAAGTTTTCTTTTTATCATCTACAATTGTCATATGCGCCAAACCGCTTTCTCCCATTGGAGTCTTGGCAAAAGGGCCTCCGTGGCGCATCTGAGCTAAGTCCTGTGGATCTGCCAAAGGAGCATTAGAAAGAACGTCATCTGCATAAATTTCCGCATTATCCTTAGGTCGATATCCCAAATAAGTGGCAGATGAATTATCTACGACGGCCCTATCATTGTTTGAAACCCCGTAGGCTATTGTAAACCCTACCGTCGGTGTATCTATTGCACGTGTTACTAAATGGATTAAGTCATCATATGACAACCAACTTCCAAGAGATCTAGGGCTTACGACAGCTGCTGCTGATAGAATTCTCAAGCACACGGCTTCTACCCCCGATTTCTCCCAATACATTCTTCCTAAATCTTCTGAGAAACATTTTGCTAAACCATAAAACCCGTCAGGCCTATGAGGAACATCAACTCCAATAAATTCACTTTTTGGATACATACCAACGGCATGAATTGATGAAGCGTAAACAACCCTCCTAACACCAGATTTCCTTGCTGATTCCCAAACATTGTATGAACCAACAAAATTGGATCCCCACAATTTTTCAAATGGGCCTTCATCCACAAAAGCACCAAAATGTACAACCATATCGGCACCACTCATAAGCACTTGTATTTCTTCCATGTTAGCAAGATCTGCTTTTACAAATGTTTCATTTGAATAAAGCTTACCTATATCCTCGGAAATATCTGTGCTCAAAAGAGTATCAGCCATTTTCGATAAGGGCTCTCTTAAATATGACCCCAGTCGACCGGCAGCGCCGGTTAAAACAATCTTCTTCATATTATCGCCCTTTCTAAAAATGGTTCATTTTTAATAATTCTATCATAACTAAAATCTGATAAGTTTAGGCTCCGGTATTCACCATAAGTAATTAACTCAGAGATACCTCTCCCTATGGCAGGACTTTGTTGCAAACCATGGCCAGAAAACCCATTTGCAAAGACGAAATTTTTAACATCTGGATGATATCCTAAAATAGCATTTTGATCCAATACATTATAATCATAGTGACCAACCCAAG
>JAQBUS010000136.1 GCA_027623875.1 Pseudomonadota bacterium | reverse complement strand
TGAAGTTGGTCTTAATTTTCTTAAATATACTATTTATGCCGTCTGTTTTAGCCCCATCAATTATAACTAATCCCCCAGGATTAGTTATAAAAAGTGCTCTCTCAATTAAGCCTAATGTAGCTGCTTTGGACCTATGGCAATAAATAATAGTAGTACCAAATTTGTCTTCTTCGGTAATAACTGGGGATACGTTTAAGCCATTTTTTTTCAATGTGTTGTATGTCGGAAAAAAATTTTGCACGAAAGAAACTCTTTTAAAAGTTTCGACGGATAATTCAATTTTAGAGTGAGGATTGAGAACTACGATTTCGGTATTATTTTTTTGTTCAATAAGACCTTTTAACAGTGCGTAAGATAAACGATTTTCTAACATTTTTAGATGACTTATTATGTCACTCTTTCTCCATAATACATTGAAGGGGATGTTGATGCCGTCTAGAAAAATCCATAACCTGTGTCACTTTTGTTTCTGCTATTTCAAACGCAAAAACGCCAATCACTGCAACTCCTTTTTGATGGACAGTCAACATAATTTCTACTGATTGAGTTTTACCAATTCCAAAGAATTTTTCTAGAATTATGACAACAAATTCCATCGGTGTGAAATCGTCATTTAGTAATAATATCTTGTAAAGAGGTGGGCGCTTTGGCTTAGCTTTAGTCGCAGTTATGCTGGCCGTATCATCGTCAGAACCATCATCTTGATTCGTCATTGTATTTTTAATGAATATCACTAGGTGCCTATTAACTATTGTTGTGTAATTTTAATATAGGGTGTTTCTAGATCCAGAAAAACCCTTTGACTATTATTTTTTTTAATAAATTAAAAATATCCTAGTTAGTTCAGGTTCACCCGTGCCTTTAGTGCTGCAGTTATCGTGCCCTCATCTAAATAGTCAAGCTCTCCACCAATCGGGACTCCTTGGGCAAGTGAAGTAACAGGAATTGAATATATTTCTAATTGATCAGCTATATAGTGAGCCGTCGTTTGGCCTTCCATGGTGCTATTTAGGGCTAGTATTACTTCTTTGACACTCTCTGATTCGATCCTGCTCATGAGTTTGGGAATTTTAAGTTGGTCTGGCCCGATGGCATCTAATGCACTTAGGGTTCCACCTAATACATGATATTTTCCTTTGAAAATTTGCGTGCGCTCCATTGCCCAAAGATCCGCCACATCTTCTACAACGCATATTTCTCCAGTCGCCCTTTTTTCGGACAAACAAATATTACACACTTCCTGCGTGCTTATGTTTCCACAATTTGTGCACTCTTGAGCCGTGTTTGAAACTTGATGTATGGTCTCAGCTAGAGGTTTCATAATAGCATCGCGTTTTTTGACCATGTGCAGCACAGCTCTTCGTGCTGATCTTGGGCCAAGCCCAGGTAACTTTGCCATTAAATCAATGAGCTCCTGGATCTTGTGGGATGCTTTATCCACTTGGGGCCTCTTTCTGAATTACAATTAGTGTTTAAAGTGAATTGTTTATAGCTGTTAGTTATCGACTATTAGAATGGAAGTTTCATTCCAGCTGGCAAACCCAAGCCTTGTGTTATTCTTTCCATTTCCAGCTGACTTTTTGTAGACGCTTTCATTTGGGCGTCCTTCACAGCGGCTAATATAAGATCTTCTACAACTTCCTTTTCTGAGGGGTTAAAAATTGATGGATCAATTGATAGGCTGGTTAAATTTCCTTTAGCTGTTGCTGTCACGGTAACAAGACCGCCCCCACTTTCACCATTTACAGTAATTTTTTCTAGATTGCTTTGCATTTCTGCCAACTTTGTTTGCATTTCCTGGGCCTGCTTTATTGCCTTTGCCATATCTCCCAGGCCACCTAAACCTTTTAACATTTTGATCTCCTAGTCATCTTCAAATGGATCCCATTCTTCGTTAACCTCGGGAAGGGCTTGTAGTGCCGCCTCAGCCTCTAAGGATTTAGCGGTTTTTATGTTAACGATTTTGGAGTTGGGAAACATTAAAAGAGTAGCTTTTACCAACGGATGTTGGATTGCGTCCTTCTTAAGATTATCAACTTCCTCAGTTCGCTTTTCGAAAATAGTTTGGTCTCCACCTGCATTTACCACCGAGACAGCCCATCTCGACCCTGTCCATTGTGATAGGCTATTACCAAGTTTTTGTGCAAGATTGCGTGGTGCGCCTATTGTTGGAACAAATTCAATTCTACCAGGCGAAAAATGAGCTAATTTAAGACAGGTTTCAACATCAATTAAGAGTTGAATGTCTCTATTTTCTTTAATTAAATTTATAACCTGATCAAATGAATTTGGGTGAATTGAGTTCTCTGGAAGTTTCTGGGCCAATATCTGCCCACCCTGAGAAGGATTTATTATTTGTGTAGTACCAAGACTGGGTTGGCCCAATGATTCATTTGATACATTAGAATTTGATTGAGGAGATTTTTTGGCGCCTTCTGGTGGGTTTTTTCCTTGCATTTTTTTTATAAGTTCGTCTGGTGACGGTAAGTCAGCAACATGGGTGAGTCTTATTATAGCCATTTCAGCTGCCATCATTGAGTTTGGAGCTAACCGAATTTCTTCTAATACCTTTATCAACATTTGCCACATGCGTGAAAGAGAGCGCATATTTAATGTTTCTGCTAAACTGTGGCCACGAGCTCGTTCACTTGGAGAGACAGTGGGATCGTTTATTGCCTCGGGGGTTATTTTTATTAAACTAATCCAGTGTGTGACTTCCGCAAGATCTTGAAGTATTATTGTGGGATCAGCCCCATCTGAGTAAAGAGCTGACAATTCCTTCAAGGCTCCGACTGCATTACCTTTCATAATTAGGTCGAATAAGTCCAAGATTCGACCCCGGTCTGACAAACCTAACATTTCTCTTATCTGGTCTGAGCTTATTTCCTCTGATGAATTTGAGATAGATTGGTCAAGTAGACTGATTGCATCCCTTGCGGAGCCTTCGGAAGCGCGCGTGATAAGTGCCAGTGCTTCGTTAGAAATCTTAGTGTGTTCACTTAGGGCAATTTTATTTAGATAAGCAATCATTGTTTCAGGTTCTATCCGCCGAAGGTCAAATCGTTGACACCTTGACAAAACTGTTACAGGAACTTTTTGAATCTCTGTGGTGGCAAAAATGAACTTTACATGCTCTGGTGGTTCCTCCAACGTTTTAAGCAATGCATTAAATGCCGAGGTACTCAGCATATGGACTTCATCAATAATATAAATTTTGTATTTAGCTGAGGCGGCACGATAATGGACTGATTCTATAATTTCCCGGATATCTCCAACACCAGTTCTCGATGCGGCATCCATTTCCATAATATCCACATGGCGCCCCTCAGAAATAGCTATGCAATTTTCACATTCATCGCATGGATCTGTTGTTGGACCGCTAATGCCATTTGGGCCAATGCAATTAATGCCTTTAGCTATAATTCTAGCCGTTGTTGTTTTACCCGTGCCTCGAATGCCCGTTAGTATAAAAGCCTGCGCTATCCTATCACTACTAAAAGCATTTCTCAGTATTTTAACCATTGTATCCTGACCAATCAAATCAGAAAAATTAGCTGGCCTATACTTTCTTGCTAGAACTTTATAGCCTTGATCTCTTGTGGTGTTCATTATGCACTTTCTAATTCTTAAAACCTAGATTCTAAAAAAGGTGAGAGGCTGGACATCGACCCAAGCGATGCTCGTTACGGCTGCTTCCTTCCGGATCTGACCGGGTTGGCGAGCTGCTTACCCGCGCCAGCCTCTCGATCTCACATATAGTGTTGCAATTTAGTTCTTGCAAGGGTCGGAGTTGCACTTGGAAAATCAATGTATATTAAGCTTTATAGAGAGGAGAATTCACTATGGAGCTAAAGGGACACCTTACATTTGGAGACTCGGGTTTAGATCGAGCTGCAAATATTAGATCTGACACAAA
This sequence comes from Pseudomonadota bacterium, assembly GCA_027623875.1. Lineage (GTDB taxonomy): Bacteria > Pseudomonadota > Alphaproteobacteria > Rhodobacterales > Rhodobacteraceae. The sequence goes on along the minus strand of JAQBUS010000136.1, from coordinate 1,013 downwards.
GCAGTTAAACAGCTTACTCAAGAAAACAAAGTCAAGTGTTTTAGCAATATGGAGAGGTAAGCCTCTTATTTGTGGTAAGTTTAAAGACACTCCTGGGTGGCTTAATTGGAACCATGAAGTTTTTAAGCATGCTGTGGGCAACCCAATTTTTCTCGGAATAGATGACGGTATTGCAAGGTTCGCAATGGATGTTTCTGATTGGCTGCCAGAGGAAGGCTTAGATACGGTCGGTGCATTTTTTGATCCGTCGGAGCAGCACTATAATGGTATGGCGGAGGACTATGGATTTACTGAACTTAGATCAATCATGGTTAAGTTAAGTGCTCGGGATGCAGAACTTCTTTCAACATCAAAAGCATTATCGAATTGGCATAGAGAAAATAAGTATTGCTCATCTTGTGGAGCAGAAAGTGTGTCTTCCTCTGGGGGATGGCAGCGTGATTGTGGTTCCTGCCAGAAGCATCAGTTTCCGCGAACTGATCCAGTTGTTATTATGCTTGTAACCAATGGGAATTCGGTATTGATGGGCCGCTCTTATCCGTGGCCTAAGGGAATGTATTCTTTATTAGCTGGTTTTGTTGAGCCTGGGGAGACTATTGAGGCGTCAGTTAAAAGAGAAACTCTAGAAGAGGTTGGAGTTAGAGTGGGTCAGGTTGATTATTTGTGTAGTCAGCCTTGGCCTTTTCCTGCGTCTTTGATGATAGGATGCCGAGGATATGCACAGTCTTCCGCGTTGAATATCGATAAAAATGAGTTAGAAGATGCCAAGTGGATTTCAAGAGAAGAGATGTTACGAATATTCAACGGAGAGAACGCTGATGTTTTACCAGCACGCAAGGGTTCTATAGCAAATTTTCTTTTGGAAAATTGGCTAAATGGTCGATTAATTTAGTTTAAAATTAGATTTTTATAGGCCTCTGCGTGGGTCTGCGGGATACGTGCCTAGAATAGAAATTTTAGAAGTAAAATAACTCAATTCTTCTAGAGCTAAAGAGACGTTATCGTCGTCTGGA
>JAQBUS010000135.1 GCA_027623875.1 Pseudomonadota bacterium | reverse complement strand
ACTTAACCTCAAAATATTAGAAATACCTTTAGCTATTCAAAAATTGATACGTACTCAAGGTTTGTCCTATATAAAAAATATAATTCAATTAATGCTATGAAAAGTAAAAACTAGCTCTTATTATCTACTCTAAATGATGTGATCCATTTGGAGTTAAAATGCAAAATTCAAAAACAGTACTGATCGATAGAAACCCCGGGCGCAACTCCCAAACTTACGGGATAGCCCGAGAACTGAATACCGAGCTGGATCTTATTCATGAGCCGTCAATAGGCGTGGTCGGAAATAAAGGGGATTCACAGTGCTATATAGGTGTTGAACAAAAAGTTCAAACTATTCATGAGCGACTGCGTCAACGTATAGGCTTAAAACCGGGGGATTTAAAAATGCGGTTGGTCCAGCCCGAATACACCGTTGCAACCTCCGACGGGATTCGTAATGGGACAAAAGAAATGCGCTACTCTCTTATTGGGCGGGAGGTTACTAATGATTCCATCTGCGAACATTTAAGCGCCAGCGGACTTGAAGGAGTGATAGCCGTTGTAGCATGCGACAAACCTCCGGTTGGAACTCTTTCTGCAATACTAGAGCATAACAGACCAGCAATAATAATGTCTGATGGGTCGATTAGACCAGGAATAGACTCGAAAACTAAACAGCCTATCGATATAATAACCGGCTATCAAATAGCAGGCATAGAGGACGAGGCCACAAAAAAAAGAATTGCTTGCGAAGCCTGCCCCGGTTTTGGAAGTTGTGGAGGAATGTTCACTTATAATACAATGCAAACATTTATAAGCGTTGTCGGAATGCAACCTCTACACATGGTCTCACCTGCTTCTCAGGACACAAGACGGTTAGAAGAGTTTCCTGATCAATTGATAGATTATTTATCAAAAATGATAAAAGATGAAGTTACTCCCCGAGATATCGTAACTCGAGAATCTATAAGAAATGCTATAATTGTTTCAATGGCCGTTGGGGGCTCGACAAACGTAATGCTGCATGCCCCCGAATTAGCTCGGGCGGCAGGCTATAAGAACTTCTCTTTAGACATAATGACGTCAGAAGAGTTTAATCATTTATCTAAAAATGTGGTTCCTGTTGTTATTAATGCCCGCCCTTTTGGGAAATATTCAATGGTCGATATAGATGCTAAGGGTGGGATCCAAGTCATAGTCAAAGATTTATTAGACGCTGGATTGCTAGATGGATCGACTTTAACTTGCACTGGAGAGACTTTGGCAGAGCAAATAGAACGTTTAGCTCCTCCAAAACCGGATGGCGACGTTATTTACCCCGTAGAAAATCCTTTCAAAGAAACTGGTGGCTTAAGAGTTTTAGGTGGGAATCTTTCTCCCGAATTTAGTGCTGTTCTAAAGTTGGCTGGCGTTGAAGGCGGTTTGGAAAAAAATATTTTTAACGGTAAAGCTAGGGTTTTTGATGGTGAACAAGCACTCCTAACAACTCTCGAAAAAAATCCTGAGACGTTCAAAAACTTTGACATGATCATTGTGAGGTACGAGGGTCCAGTCGGAGGCCCAGGGATGCCAGAAATGTTAGATTCAACTTCCAGAATAACAACTTTATGCAGAGAACAAAACATTGTAGTTGGACTGATGACAGATGGTCGCTTTTCTGGAGGGTCAGTTGGCTTAGTAATAGGTCACGTTGGCCCAGAGGCGGCCTTGGGCGGGCCAATCGGGCTGTTAGAGACGGGAGATGATATTACTGTAGATCTAAATATCAACGAATTAAATTGTAAGCAATTATCTGACTCAGAGATTTTAAATAAAAGACAAGAGGCATGGAATAACTTAGTCGCCAAGAATGGTGGGATGCATCCATCTGTTGGCATAGCCGATACGCGATTACTGAATAGAATGCGCTGTTCAGCAGTATCCGCTGTTTTCGGTGCTGGTATGCATCCTGATCGGGATATATGGATAAGCAACCCGAGAGAACCTTCTATTTCTACGTTTATTCCAGCTAATAAATATAAGAAATCATAAAGTATACTCAACATGTAATACATTATATGGCTCTACACGTTTTAAAAACTATGGGATGCTGAGCGTTCCTTTAGCTCAATGCCTCGCCATTTTTTGATAAACTCATCATGGTGCATATTTGTAAACTTTGGAACCTCAACTTAACGCAGTACATATTCTTGCATTACAGTGACACATTCATGGTGAGATTTAATGATACGTCATGAACCACGATGAAACAAGTTTCTGACTTATGGTATATAAAACTATTTTATAACAAGACGTTGTTAGTTGATATTTGCATCAGTTCAATCACTTAACTTAAAAATTATAGCAGACTGTCTCTCCCCACACAACTTTGACCTATATGATATTAATTAGATGCGTAGTTAATGGTTTCATGTCCAAACTTTTTCCAACCAACTATTCCATCTGTTAAGTGAAAGACATTTTTTAAGCCTACCTGTTCAATTAATGCATTTCCAAGCATTCCACTTCGGTTTCCTGTTCGGCAATATAGTAAAATGGGCGTATCTGGATTATTTATTAATGCAAAGAACTGTTCTTGGAAATCTACGTGAAACTCGCCATTGTCCGTAAATGCCGTAATTGTTTTAGCACCTTTGATAATCCCAGTTTTAATCCATTCATCTTCTCTGCGTATATCTATTACAATGCTGTTAGTACTCTGCATTTCAAGAAATTCTTTTGGAGTAACTTGACCTAATGCAGTAGGTTTCTGGGCATCAATTAGATCGTGGGATATTTTTAACACCTCTTTCATCATTTGAAGGTGTTTACTTTGTTCAAACGTAAGGCCAGTTATCCCTATAGCTGCTGCACCATTGCTTGCGCTAGCAGAACCATTAAGTAACCCCACTGCTAGTAGAAGGGTAAGGTTGGAAAAAAAACTTTTAAAAATACGCATAGTTATTAATCCCCATCCGACATGAATCTAACACTTACTAAAATTGCTTTTGGTGTTGTCATTTTGTGTCCCCTTTGTTTGTTTGCTCAGTTACTTCTACTTAGGAAATCTCTGGTTAATTCTTTTGCTTCCATACCGCCAAACAAGAACCCCAACTATCATAACTAAGATGCTCGTATTGCCAGAGTCCTCGTAGATTAAACCGTAAGCACCAAAGGTAACAATAAACGCACTGATTGCCGAGATCATTATTCTCATAATTAAACGCATGGCATATCTCCTTGTCTGTTTACTGAAATATTATTCATTTTTCTGTCAGGAATAATGTTTTCAAAACCCAACCTCTTTATGGCACTTAGTTTCACCCCTAAATGTAGATGCTCAGTTTAATCAAGGATTCCAAGGTGTTTATAGGGTAATGGCAGAGACGAAGTCCGCCGTACCAAACTCTGTTAAAATCTGATAAGCTCTATTTTATATGCCTATATATATGGTTTTTAGCTATTTAACCTCTTATAAAGTCTGGTAATATTCATTACAATCTGTTACTCCGTTGTGGGTAGGGTTGTGGGTAGAGAGTATCATGTCTAACTTAAAATCAGCACGCAGTGTGCAGACAATCACGGATGTTGGCTACCATCGGTGTGGTCCAGGTCTTTATTTACAGGTCGCCAAAGGTGGTACAAAATCGTGGTTGTTCCGCTTTACATCTCCTGTAACATCAAAGCAACGAGAAATGGGCTTGGGATCACTTAATATAATATCACTAGCACAGGCACGAAACTTAGCCTTAGAGTGCCGCCGACAGTTGCTTGAAGGATTGGACCCTTTAGCGGAGCAACGGACGAATAAGCAAGCGAGGCAATTGCAACAAGCTCGAACGATAACGTTCAAAGATGCTGCAGAACAATGCATCACCAGCAAAATACCTGAATGGAAAAGTAAAAAACATGCCCAACAATGGACAAATACGCTCACTACCTATGCTTATCCAGTAATTGGAAATCTACCGCTCTCAGAGATTGATACAGACCTAATTCTTAAAGTTATAGAACCTATTTGGGTATCAAAGGCTGAAACTGCTAGCCGTGTTCGCCAGCGCATTGAAACAGTTTTGGACTGGGCACGCGCTCGACAGTACGTTGCGGGTGAAAATCCAGCGCGCTTACGAAACCATCTTGATAAAATCCTGGCCAAGACAGCCAAGATAAAACGGGTAAAGCACCACCCTGCTGTACCCTACGAACAGATTAATGATTTCGTATCATTATTACGCAAGCGAAGTGGAAGTTCATCTTTGGCTTTAGAGTTTATGATCTTGACTGCGGCGCGCACAGGCGAGGTTATCGGTGCTATGTGGGCTGAAATAAATCTGACCACAATGGTTTGGACAGTGCCAGCAGAGCGTATGAAAGCAGGAAAAGAGCATAGGGTGCCGCTATGTAACCGTGCCTTAGAAATTCTCAACAGTATCAAATCAAATCGGAATCCTGATGAACCTGTGTTTCCAGGATGGAAGGCAGGCACAGGGCTGAGCAATGGCGCAATATTGGCCTTGATGAGAAAGATGCAGTTTGGAAATTATACACCCCATGGCTTTAGAAGCACCTTCCGAGATTGGTGCGCTGATAGAGCCCACACGTTTCAGAACGAAACCATCGAACTAGCTCTTGCTCACTCAATCAAGAACCAAGCCGAAGCTGCTTACCGCCGTGGTGATCAGTTGGAGCGGCGTCGAGAACTCATGACAAGTTGGGGTGAATATATTGAAAAATAAAATCCTTAAACTGACATTAGTTAATAAAAAAACAAAAAAGCGTTCCTCCTCACACACTTGGTGGCAAGCCTTAGGTGCACATGCACATTTGCTCGGTGACGACAGAGGCATTGCTAGCCTTCTGCCACACTCAAAAGGTCAGAAACTTCTACGGCATAATTTTTTGATCCTCAAAAACAAAAGGCCCAGAAATGAACAATCCAGTCGGAGTCTGGCACGCCAGCAAGCTTATGAAATCCT
>JAQBUS010000134.1 GCA_027623875.1 Pseudomonadota bacterium | reverse complement strand
TTAAAACATGGAGCAGACTTCTTGGTTGAGTTAGTCAAAAATAGGTTGCCAATTCAAAAAAATTAATGCGGTATTTGATTTTATCCTAATTAAGTTATAAAAATGGAAACCAGAGATATATATTAACTCTACATAATTAAAGAAATCGCTGTGACTATGAACCCCCTATCTACGCATAGTGGCATGTGCATTTAACCGCGCTGTCTGAGTGTAAATGACGAAATTCAACAAAAATGGCTACTGGAAGGCTCTACAACCTTGAGAGACTTGCAACACGAGGACGTCCAGAAGCAGTAACAGTCAATGTGGCCTCTATAAACATGCTGCGCCCCCCAATTTCAGCCTCTTTAATTTCTTGATCGAATTTAAGTATCGGTGAATGAGCTCCTGCCAGCTGCGCACGCGTTAGAGCTTCCAACTGAAGGCTATCGGTCATTGCCGTAAAAGCATCGTCATAACTACTAAAGTTCTCTAGCCCTTTAGGCATATGTGCTATAAAAAGACCCTCACTTGGACTTGAAATTAAACCAGTAACCCTCTGGCTAATTTGCCCTACCACCGCTCCTATCGCATTTGCTACGCTCGAATGGGTAGGTAGAATCATTTTACATCCTAACCTCTCCCCAACGTCAACATAATAAGAAGGAGCGGAAGCTCCCAACCCTACAACGGGGACACCTAAAGCTGCTTTTAAATTCACTATGCCTTGATGCGAATTTAAACCTGCAACCACAAGAGGATGACGCGAAAGACCCGCACAAGACTGGTTTGAAAAAAATGGGTCCTCGGCAAAAGCTGCCTCAAGCAAACAATCTACCGTTTGAGAGGTCAGCTGATCAATAATTTTTTGAGAAAAATTGATTGAACTGTCGGAGAAGCGTCGACCCTTTCCAGTCCTTCTTCTTCCAAGGAGGCGAACGGATTTTTCAGCTGCCCCACTGTCCCAATCATCTTGCCTACCCAAAATGTGACTGGCATCAGAAGGAGTGACTCCTGAAATCATTACAAGACCTCTAGAAATGAGGCGCTCCATAGCAGAAACCTCAAGACGAGAGGTAACTGCTTTAGCAAACGGCATTGCAGTTGTAATCCGATTCAAAAGATCCAACTCCCTATTTGAGAGCCCTACTGGTGGTAAACCGGTAGGGATTACAAACCGGCCATCGAATTCTCCAACAACTTCTGTTTCTAATGCTCGATCCAAAACTGAATGAACCAAATCAGGGAAATCAATAGCTAATAAAGACACTGGAATGAGGCGACGAGGACCTAAGACTATGCCATCTTTTAAACCATCTGTGATGATTTTTACCTCACTATCTCCGCCAAGACCGGTTGTCCGCATTGCTACGGCCTCAACCATTGTGCGGTAACCGCCGACAAGAGCTCCGTCTGGATCAATTTCCGGTAAGCCATTTCTTAATAAAGCTATATCAGTGGTCGTACCTCCAATATCTGAAACCAAAGCGTTCTTAACTCCTGTAAGCCAGCTTGCCCCAACGATACTTGCCGCTGGGCCAGAGAGTATCGTTTCTATTGGCCTTTCACGGGCCATTTCAGAAGATATAAGTGCACCATCCCCTCTCACAATCATAAGAGGTGCGTCGATACCGCAGCTCACCAAATGAGCTTCACATGCACACACTAAACGATCGATCATTCCTATTAAACGTGCATTCAACACCGCTGTCAGAGCGCGTTTTGGACCATTAAGATTAGAAGAAAGTTCGTGAGAGCAAGTTACAGGGACTCCGAATTTATTGCGTATAAAGTTTCTGGTAGAGAGCTCGTGACTTGGGTTTCGAGTAGCAAAATGCGCTGCAACTGCAAAACCCATAACATCTGATCCAACTTCCTGAATTGATTTCTCCAGGGCGAATAGGTCCAACTCCTCGATTTCAACACCAGCAGAACTATGCCCTCCCGGTAAAACTATTACTGGATCTCCTCCCAAAGCTTGATCTAGACCTGCGCGTTCGAGATCAGCCGCATCAAAACCAATAAATATTAATGCCACCCGTCCGCCCTGCCCCTCAACCAAAGCATTGGTTGCAAGTGTTGTAGATAGTGAGACCATGGATATTTCATTAGCTTTTATTTGCGCATCTGCCAGAGCTTTATTAACTGCTCTGCCAATACCCAATGACAAATCACTGCGTGTTGTTAATGATTTTGCAAAACTAATAACTCTGTCAGCTTCCTGCTCAACTATCACCGCATCTGTATAAGTTCCGCCTGTATCAACCCCTAGAAAATAGCTCATACTGTTACCTCTATATTTTATTTCTTACCTGTTCACGAAAGCGATCAACAAACTCAACTTGAAAGGACTTTTTTTGTTCTATAATGCCAAACTTAGATAAATAAAAACTTTTAATTTCACACAGGGTGCCACATTATTATATGACTTTATTACTGCCCGTCGATTAAGTTAATTTAGCTCGAGTTTTGATATTCCTTATTGCTGCAGGAGAGAATCATGTATAATTCCGAAAAGCCTACTTACCGGGCTTTAGCCCTACCAGACAGAGTCCAAAAAGATAGTTATTTCGCCCTAAAGGGGGTCAACCAATTCTTAGATTATATGAGGAAACGTCATTCTGTAAGAGACTATTCCTCAAAAAAAGTGTCGGAAAACATTATAGCTTCTGCTATTGCAGCAGCTGGGACGGCTCCGTCAGGCGCGAACCATCAGCCTTGGCATTTAGTAGCTATTTCAAATCCGGAAATGAAGGCGGAAATCAGAAAAGCAGCTGAAGAGGAAGAACGTACTTTCTATTCAGGTGGCGGTGGTGACGAATGGATATCTGCCCTAGAACCAATAGGCACAGGTGCTTCTAAGCCTCACCTAACTGATGCCCCCTGGCTGATAGTCATTTTCGCTCAGAGGTATGGACTCACAAACTCTGGTAAACGTTATAAAAATTATTACGTACCCGAAAGTGTTGGAATTGCTACTGGTATACTTATAACAGCGCTCCATCATCCTGGCCTCGTTTGCCTAGAGCATACACCAAACCCTATGAAGTTTTTAACGACTATGTGCATGCGCCCAGCGCATTAAAAGCCTGTTATGATTTTACCAGTTGGCTACCCGAGTGAAAATGCCTCTGTACCCGAGGCAGCAAAGATTAAAAAAACATTATCAGAAATAATGACTGTATTTTAAATCAACATCTAAATGATTAATATCTTCTACTCTACTTTTTGCTCAATGGCTCCAAGAATTGAGACTCCATTTTTATCTAAAAGTTCAATACGCACGGTGTCACCGAGTTGCAAGAACTCTAAGGTAGCCTTCCCAGAGTTTATAATTTCCTGAGCACGATATTCCCCTATGCATGCACAACCAACACTTTCATCCTCATTAGAAACAGTTCCTAACCCGACAATAGTACCTGCTTCAAAAGGCCTGGTTTGTGCCACATGGGCAATCATGTGCCCATAATGAAAAGGCGAATCTATACCAGTGTTAATTTCCCCTATTACTTGTCCCCTTACGGTACAACGCATAGTACCACCAACCATCTTACCATCCCAAAGCTCACCGAGCTCGTCAGGTGTAACCGAAATAGGTCCCAATGATGAGTTAGGTTTTCCTGTCAAAAAACCAAAACTACGCTTCAATTCTGGTGGAATTAACCTTCGCAAGGACGTATCCTGAAGAAGAGTGAATAACTTTATATAGCCCGTAGCTTCATGAGCAGATACTCCAAGAGGTACATCTCCAGTTATTGCTGCAATCTCTGCTTCAAAATCGATGTGATCTTCCTCACGTAAGTTTGAAATCGGACTATTCCAGGCCCCAAAACCATGACTAATACCCTGGTAGACAAGAGGCGCATCATATATATCGTCAGGTAAACTGTCGCCACGAGCCTGGCGATTGCGCCTAATATGGCTTAGGTAGCAAGCCCCATCTAGATACTGATAAGCACGAGGTAAAGGTGCGGCTACGGCGTTTAAATCCAAGGTAAAACTCTGCGCGCAATCTCCAGAGTTCAAACGACTATAATATTCTTCAAGAAGCACGGAGGCTCTGTCCCAGTCATCAAGCGCAGCTTGTAAAGTAGGAGCAACATCCTCTACAACAACTGCCTTCTTGAGGTCCTTTGAAATCACAATTAGCCGTCCGTCTCGGCCAGATTTAAGAGATGCCAATTTCATTTTTATATTCCACCACTATTAAACCAACAGCATAACATTAACGTCTATTTATTAACGATAGCAATCGTAATTTTAAAACTTATAGGTATACCTTATTTACCCTTTCTGGTTATGCAAGGAGTACAAGATAAGGAAATATACTGGCCAACCTAATTGCTTTTACAATTTAGTTTAAGTTAAGACTACCTGTAGCTATATTTTGGCTTATTAAGTACTAGAATTGTCACGAAACTTAATTGTTTAAGAAAGTTAAATGCTGGAAATATTTTAATGAACAAATATCATGTGATAATTAGTGGCTGTGGACCAGTTGGAGCAACTCTAGCCAACCTCCTAGGGTCTCAGGGTTTGGATGTTCTGGTTTTAGAAAAATTCACTAAAGTTTACGACAAACCTCGAGCTATTGTGCTTGATTGGGAGGCCATGAGAACCTTTCAATTTTGTGGTATTGCTGAGGAGCTAAGCAAAACAACTTGTCCACACCCTGGCACAGATTTCATTGGGTTAGAAAACCAACTGATAAAACTTTTTGACCCATTACCCCCACCATATGCACTAGGATGGCCTTCCACATTAATGTTTGTTCAACCTGAATTGGAAAGGCTATTACGAGATCGCATACACTTAAATCCAAAAATTGATCTTCGTCTTGGAACAGAGCTGGTTTCTTTCAAAAGCTTCCCAGACGAGGTGGTTGCAAATTTCATTATTTCGAAAACTGGCGAAAAACTGTCTGCTCGAGCAAATTATTTAATAGGTTGTGACGGAGCAAACAGCTTG
>JAQBUS010000133.1 GCA_027623875.1 Pseudomonadota bacterium | reverse complement strand
TTGAGTCTTATTATCAAACCACCCATAAAAACAAAAATTCTATCAACTATTTTATTTACACATAATTTGAGAAGTTTAATAAAACTTTATAAAATTATTTTTCATTAAACTTTGATTAACCGACTGTTACAGACACAATAAATCGTTTAAATTAAGAGTTATCGTGAGGGAGCACTTGGTTGAAACGATTCGATATATATATTCTATCAAGATTAGTGGTTTTTTTCTGCTTTTTTTCGCTAATTCTAACTTTTATATACTGGAGCAATAGGTCAATTCTAATGCTTGATCTTCTACTCGGGGATGGGAAATCAGTTAGTATTTTTGTGTATCTTACATTGCTGTCTCTCCCAAATATAATTTTAGCAATTTTACCGGTTTCTGGACTTGTTGCAGTAATATACTTGGTTAACCGGTTGAAGGTTGATAATGAGCTAGTGGCCCTTCAGTCAGCCGGTATCAGTAATTTTGAACTCTCCAAACCTGTTCTAAAATTAACCTTTTTATTAGTAGTTTGCATGAGCTTCCTAAGCCACTATATTGTCCCTGTAGCCAAAGGTTCTTTTCGCTCGACTCAGAGCCAGCAGGCGAATGGATTAAGCGCTATGCTTCTTAAAACTGGGGAGTTTTTCAACCCAGAACAGAACGTTACAATGTATATTTCCAGCATAAACTCAAAAAAAGAAATGGAGAATTTTTTCCTAGAGGACAGTAGAAACAGCGAACAAATCAAAACTTTTATTGCAAAAACTGCTTACATTGCGGGAGATGCCCAATCTCCCCAAATAGTATTACAAGACGGGTTAGCACAAACTTTCATTAAAAAGGATACTTCTCTGGACATATTATATTTCAATGATTTCCTATACGACTTTGAATATATACTCAAAAATGAAGTCAAAACACGAAAAATACAAATTCAAGAATTATCAACTTTAAAATTGTTAAAGGCCTCTGAACAAGTAAGTTTTGATACCGGTGTATCAATAGAAAAACTTAGATTCGAAGTTCATAATCGAATAGCAAAAACAGTTTTTCCTATTGGAGTTATAATTCTAGTATTCTCTTGTGTGATAACTCGGGTTTTTTCTCGCGGTGGCACTTGGCCAGATACACTGCTAGCAATTGGTTCGGCTATTGGAATGCAAATATCAGCAAATTACTTTGAAGACTTATCCAAAAACAACACGCTGGAGACTTGGGGCCTTTATATAACTCCCTTCGTTGGAATAGTAATTGGGCTTATGTTAATGTCAGGCTGGCCAAATAAACTTAAAGCAGTTTTTAGAAAAAGAGTCTTAATATGAGACTTGATATGTATCTTACCAGAGTGTTCTTTTTGTCGTTTATAACGGTTCTAGTTGTTATGTGCTGTATCTCGATTCTAGTGGAAATGACGGAGCTAATTAGGAAATACAATATTCAACAAGTATCCATTGAGAAAATTTTTAAATTATCTCTTCTTCATCTCCCTGAAATGATGTATCGAATTCTTCCACTAATTATACTAATCGCGACATTAGCAATGTATTTAAGCCTCGCAAGAACATCAGAGTTAGTCATTATTAGGGCCTCTAAAAGATCCGCTATCAGATCTTTATTAGGACCTACTATCGCAACTCTTTTTATAGGTCTTTTTTCAGTCTTTTTTCTAAATCCAATTATTGCATCCACTTCTAAATATTACGATCTACTCATACATAAATATTCAAATTCTTCTGCGCCAATTACTACTATTCTAGAGGAAGGCCTTTGGATTTGGCAAGGTGGAACCCAAGGAAAGAAAATTATTCAAGCTTCTAAATCAAATAGTTCGGCGCAAGAATTTTCTAATGTATCCATCTATGGTTTTGATGTAAGTGGCAAACCCTCTTATCGAATTAACGCCGAAGACGCTTTATTAGAGGCGGGCTCATGGAGCTTAAGAAATGCGAGCTTCTGGGATTTTTCTGAACTCTCAACAACTCGACCTGAGGGCATAAACTTCTCTGAATTCTTACTTGAAACAGATGTTACCCCGGAACAAATCAAACAAAGTTTTTCGAAACCAAATACGATACCCCTGTGGAAAATTCCGGCTTTAGTGAGACGCTTGGACCAAACAGGGTTCCCATCAATAGAACACAGAGTTTGGTTTCAAATGGAACTAGCTAATCCAATTTTTCTTATAAGTATGTTGTTCATAGCATCTGCTTTTGTTACTAAGCACACTAGGGTCTCAAACTCTGGGTTTGCAATTTTAACAGCCCTTATTTTAGGTTTTTCAATCTATTTTTTAAAAAATTTTTCAAATGTTCTGAGCCAAAACTTTCAAATTCCAGTTTTAGTTTCTGCATGGGCCCCTCCACTAATCGGCATCTCTATTTCTTTAGGTTTTCTTTTGCACTTAGAGGACGGCTAAATGCTTAAAGTCTTTTTAAAATTAAGGTTTTTATTCCTTTTAATTTTTATTCTCCTGCCAAATTTATCTAAAGCTTCTCCGCCTGCTAATTTAGTAGCTGATAGTATAACGAGGCAACTGAAGATATCGAAGCAACTGGAAACGTTGTTATTATTCAGGGGGATTTGGAGCTAAGAACTAATAAAGTTATTTATGTTGCTTCAACCGATTCAATAACTATTCCAGAAAAACTTAGAATGTTTAACATCATTACAAAAGAGGAGTGGTATGCTGATTATGGTAGCCTGTCAGCTAATTTAAAAAATGGCCTACTTACAAGTGCCAGAATCATTCAACAACGTCATCTGCAAATAAGTGCACCAACAATTAATCAATCAGACGACGGTCGATATACTGTGCTGGATAAAGCAGTCAGTTCATACTGTAGAATTTGTAAAGAAAGCTCTACGCCTTTTTGGGAGATTCGAGCTCGTAAAGTAATTGCTGATCAAGAAAAAGAAAGAATATATTTCGAAGATGCTGTTTTTCGAATAATGGGGGTTCCGTTGTTTTACACACCCTACCTTCATATGCCAAATCAAAATGTAAAGAGAGCCACTGGATTTTTAAAACCTACTTATATTTACACAACAGACAGTGCTGGGGGCTCTGGGTTGAGTAAGGCAACAAGTATTAAGGTTCAAACACCCTATTTTATAACTCTAGGAGAACATGCTGATCTCCTTCTAACACCTTGGATAACTTGGGACAAAAATACGGGAAAAACTAATGTGAATACTTTTACAACTAAATTTCGTCAAGAACTTAAATTCGCACATGTAGACATCCAGCATGCAAACTCAAAGAAAGAGAGTGAAAGCCATAGATGGTATTTCCTGATGAATGCTACAACTAGCAAACTCCCCTACGGATTCAGCGGTGGTGTTACACTAAAACGAGTCTCAGACAGAACTTACTTGGCAGAGTACGGTGTCAGTTCGCAGGATAGGCTCAGAAGTTCTGCATATATAAATAAAACACGCAAAGACCAACATATAGAACTAAACCTTGTTAATTACGAAACTTTACGAACGACAGAAAGCAAGGGAACTCTACCTACTAATTTGATAGATGCCGAACTTAACAAGCGAGTTGATACACCGTTAATTGGAGGAATACTTGATTTAAAGCTTGATACCCGCAGCCATTACCGCACATCTGATTATGACCCGGACAATAGTGGGGCGGCCCGCGATGTAAATAGGCTCTCGAGTTCCGTAACCTGGCAAAAGGACTGGGTCATGAACAATGGGGTTTTATTCGGGTTGGGCTCAGAATTAAGAGCGGATACTTATCTCGTCTACCAAGATCCTGATTTGAGCAATGCGAATGACCTAACCCCTTATTTTTCAGCTGATATGAAATGGCCCTTGGTTAAGCACGGAACTCAAATAAGCCAGTTAATCCAACCCACTATTCAGTTTGTATCTGCAAAATCTAAAACTCATAAAATCCCTAATGACGATAGCCTATTGCCAGAATTTGATGAAACTAATGTCCTGGAGTTTAGTAGGTTTCCTGGAAACGATAACTTCGAAAAAGGTAAACGCATTAATTTAGCCCTAAACTATGGGCTCAGTAAATCCGATAGCTTATTCTTAGGCCTTTCTTTAGGAAAAATTTTGAGAGACAAAAATCATAATCAATTTTCACAATCATCGGGGCTCAATGGGAAAAGCACTGACTGGTTAGCTGCTTCACATTTAAAATTGGGTAAAAGCTTTTCTTTAATAAACCGCGCTTTGGTTAAAGATGACTTATCAATCTTACGTAATACTGTTCACGTCGATTGGAAAAAAAATGCGACCTCGACCTCATCAAAGTATGTTTGGATGGACGCTGATAGCTCAGAAGGAAGACCCAAAGAAACTTCTTTTATTAACATAAATGCAAGTTATAATATTTTAGATGACTGGAACCTTGGGACAGCACTAAATTATGATTTCATTGAAAATAAAACAACTATGACAAGCGGCCTCAAAATAGTATACAAAACGGCATGTACAAAAGCTACGTTCTCATTTGACTTGAGACCTATTTCAGAAACAAAAAAAATTGAAGAGTGGAATTTCCATGTTGAATTTGGTGGATTTGGATCAAGTTCTATGTCCAATTTAGACACCACAAAAATATGTTCAGGTTAAATTAATATGGTATTAAAATTAAAAGCTACCTTCCTGTATTCGGTTTTAATAATGCTCTTAAGTTTCTTTACAAGTGCGAACCTTTTATCTGCGCAAAACCCATTTAAGGCCGCGATAACAGTAAACAACCTTGTTATAACTCATTTTGAAGTAATTCAGCGCGAGCTATACAATAAGCTTGTTAATACCCCTGGAAATCCTAAAGAAAAAGCCATTGAGGATCTAATAGAGGACCGCATCAAGAAGTTGGCAATGATTAAATATAACATAAATGTCAGTGATAAAGAGTTAAACGACGAATTTGTTGGTTTTGCAGCTCGGCTAGGGGGAACAAAAGAAGAATTTATTCAAACATTAAACAACAGTGGTATTGGAAAAGAAACTGTAGAAGA
>JAQBUS010000132.1 GCA_027623875.1 Pseudomonadota bacterium | reverse complement strand
ATAAAAGCTATTAAGAATCTAATTGCAGTTAAGGCATTAGGGGCAACTTGATTCGCAATAATAGACCCAAGGGAAAAAGAACCAGCTACCAACAGTGAGAAAAGAAGCATAGCAAAATGCCCAAGAAGAGCCGGTTTACTTAAATTTATGTTTATGGTTTTGATTTTAGGCGACCTTCCAGATTCAGTTTTGAGTATTTATTGCTTTTATTTATGTCCGACCTCTATTAAATTTTTAACAGAGGTATACTAACATTCTATATCAAGTAAATTATAAAACCTTCACTCACACTATATTCAATAAAGGTTTACTTGACAGACAGACGTCAAGGTTCTAATCGGATATTTAAATACGGAAGCTTAAATCTTCCGGTCTTTGGCAAGAGCCGAGATCGACCCCCACCAGCGTTATACGCCCGTGGGGGATCTTAGGCTTTTTAATAACTTCTCTGCTTAAGGGAGGTTCCAAAAATAAGCGAAAGGAGGCTAAATTGTTTGAAAATCTATCAGAACGCCTCTCAGGCGTTTTTGGAAAATTAACTAAGCAAGGTACTCTTTCTGACGACGACGTTAGTACAGCATTACGTGAGGTTAGAGTTGCCCTACTAGAAGCTGACGTATCTTTACAGGTAGCCCGTGAGTTTATCAAAGCGGTGGAAGAAAAAGCTAGGGGCCAACAGGTAACGAGATCAATAACTCCTGGGCAGCAAGTAATAAAGATAGTCCATGATGAACTCAAACATTTCCTAGCAGGGGAACCAGGAGAAGAAACGGGTTCGTTAAAGATTGATAACCCACCAGCACCTATACTAATGGTTGGCTTGCAAGGTTCAGGGAAAACCACCACCACTGCGAAACTCGCTAAAAGGCTGGTAGAGCGAAATAAAAAGCGAGTACTGATGGCGTCACTTGACGTCAACCGCCCTGCTGCAATGGAGCAGTTGGCAATCCTAGGAATACAAATTGGTGTAGATACCTTACCAATTGTTGCCGGTCAGAGACCAGTTGATATAGCGAGGCGGGCTAAACAACAAGCAACCATGGGTGGGTACGACGTTTACATGTTGGACACTGCCGGAAGACTTCATATTGATGATGTTCTAATGGATGAAGTGCAGTCTATACGAGATATAACAAATCCCCGAGAAATTCTTTTAGTAGTGGACGGATTAACCGGTCAAGATGCTGTAAATGTAGCTACAGAATTTGATACAAAAATAGGTGTCTCCGGTGTTGTTCTCACAAGAATGGATGGCGATGGTCGTGGGGGTGCAGCATTATCGATGCGTGCCGTTACTGGAAAACCAATTAAATTCATTGGGCTTGGCGAAAAAATGGATGCCCTTGAAACATTTGAACCAGAGCGCATCGCTGGACGTATCTTAGGAATGGGTGACATCGTTTCCTTGGTTGAAAAAGCCCAAGATACAATTGAAGCAGAACAATCAGAAAAAATGATGCGGCGCTTTCAAAAAGGTCAATTCAATATGAATGACCTAAAAGCGCAACTTGAACAGATGATGAAGATGGGTGGCATGGAAAGCGTGATGGGTATGCTCCCAGGAATGAAAAAAATGGCCTCGCAAGCTAAAGAGGCTGGTTTCGATGATAAAATGCTCCGACAGCAGATAGCGCTCATACAATCAATGACAAAACGTGAGAGAGCCAATCCACAAATTCTGCAAGCTTCTCGTAAAAAAAGAATTTCAGCAGGGTCAGGACTTGATGTCTCAAACTTAAATAAACTTCTTAAAATGCACCGCCAAATGTCTGATATGATGAAAAAAATGGGTAAGGGCGGAATGTTGAAGCAGGCAATGAAAAGTCTGTTTGGCAAGGGAGAGGCTCCATCAGACTTAACTGCTATGGGAAGTTCTAACCTGGAGGAAGCTTCCAAAATGTTGCAAAACCCTAAAAACTTTAAAAGTTTTGGACTCCCTCCTGGCCTTTCAGGCTTTGGAAAGAAAAAATAATCAGTACTAATATTTATTAACTTGGTGAGAAAATGACAGAAATCTCAAAACTAGCAAATACTATACTTAAAGGGCATCGTGAAAGCATCGACCGCCTGGATGCAATTCTAATTTACACACTAGGCGAACGTTTTAAACACACACAAGCAGTCGGGAAATTGAAAGCTGAATACGATCTTCCACCATCAGATTTGGAACGAGAGAAATTAATGATTTTACGGCTCGAAAAATTAGCAAACTCAGCTGATTTAGATCCGGAATTCGCAAAAAAACTACTAAATTTTATAATTACAGAAGTAATACAAAATCATAAGAAACAGAAATCTTAATCATTTAAACAATTTTTTTTAGGAGAATAAAAAATGGCAATGAAAATTAGACTATCACGTGGCGGCTCTAAGAAACGTCCTTTTTACCGTATAGTAGCAGCAGATAGTCGTATGCCGCGCGATGGACGATACGTTGAAAAACTTGGCACTTATAATCCTCTTCTTCCAAAAGACAGTGAAGATAGAGTTAATATGAACATTGAGCGCGTTAATTACTGGCTAGGACAAGGTGCGCAACCCACGGATAGAATTAGTAGAATGTTGGAAGCAGCCGGTATTATTGCCAAAAAGGAAAGAGTTAACCTCAAGAAAGGTGAACCAGGACAAAAAGCAAGAGATAGGGTTGAACAAAAAGCTACGAAAGCACTTGCGGCGACAGAAGCTGCTGCCGTGGTGGAAGCAGCACCAGAAGTGGAAGTCGTGGTGGAAGTAGCACCAGAAGTGGAAGTCGTGGTGGAAGCAGCACCAGAAACCGCTAAACCAGCGAGTTAACATAAGACGCTTTACCTTTTCTGGAGATGTCAAAGTGAGTCGAATAATAAAGGTAAAAACACATCCAAAAGCATTTGGGAGCACATTTAGTGAACTCATATGCTTTGGAGCGTCAAATGAGTGATAGCAGGATCCTAGTCGGAGCCATTGCAGGATCTTTTGGGGTTAAAGGCGAAGTTCGGTTGAAATCATTTTGTTCCAATCCGGCTGACATTCAAATTTACTCACCACTACAAGCAGAAAATAAAAAAACATATACGTTAAAAATTATTAACCCTATTAAAAACGGATTCATAGCAAGGTTATCAGGAATAAATTCTAAAGGAGAGGCAGATAGCTTACGTGGTTTAAAGCTCTACGTAGAGAGAAGCCGATTGCCTGCGCTACCCGATGATGAATATTACTACTCGGATTTAATAGGGTTATTAGTTCTTGACACTGGGGGTGAACGCCTAGGAACCGTATCAGCTGTATTAAATCATGGTGCAGGAGATATAATTGAAATTAAAACTATCAGTGATACAAATCTACTTTTACCTTTTACCAAAGAAATTGTTCCCACTATTGATGTTGTTAAGCAATGTATAATAGTTGACCTGTCTTTCGAAAATGAAATACTAGATCAAGATGACTAAATTATTAAAATCTCATGGTAGCAGGTCAATTAGTGCATCAACTAAACCTCGAAGTTTGATGGAAGAATCTTACTTAAAAAAGGACGCTTGGATTGCTAAAGTTATTACACTGTTTCCAGAAACTTTTCCTGGTGTCTTAGGATCATCCTTAGTCGGAAAAGCTTTGCATGAGGGCTTGTGGGGAATCGAAACTATTGATCTTCGAAAGTTTGGGGAGGGAAGGCATCGTAATGTAGATGATACACCATATGGTGGCGGAGCCGGGATGATTATTCGCGCAGATATAGTTGGGGCGGCCCTAGAGCAGGCCAGTATCGGAACCCCCTCTAACCAACAGGAATGGCCGATTATATATTTATCGCCTAAAGGGAAACTATTTTCTCAATCCAGAGCACTCCGTTTAGCAAAAGGCGCTGGAGTAACATTGATTTGCGGGCGATTTGAGGGAATAGATCAAAGGTTAATTGAGCATTACGACATAGAAGAAGTATCCTTTGGCGACTTTATCTTGACTGGTGGTGAGATAGCAGCTCAGGCCTTGATTGATGCAACAGTAAGGCTTATACCGACTGTCGTTGGGAATCAGATGTCCATTGTTGAAGAAAGTTTCAAAGATGGGTTGCTAGAACATTCTCATTATACTAAAACCGCACTCTGGAAAGATCTTGCTGTGCCAGACGTTCTTCTGTCAGGCAATCATGCAAAAATTAAAAGTTGGCGGAGAAAAGAAGCTGAAAAGCTAACTAAACAAAAGCGACCTGACCTCTGGCGGGCTTATAGTGAAAAACGCAATAAGAACCCGGATGAAGACTAAGAGCTCTAAGGTCCATTAAAAACTTCACGGTATAACGTGAGCAACATATAAAGGAGGGTCCGATGGACCTCATTGCAAAAATAGAGGCCGAACAAATCGCCTCATTAGGAAAAACTATTCCTGACTTCAAAGCTGGAGATACAATCCGTGTTGGCTACAAAGTAACTGAGGGCACTCGTTCTCGCGTACAAAATTATGAAGGCGTATGTATCGCTCGAAATAATGGCAAGGGCATAGCGGGATCCTTCACAGTTAGAAAAATATCTTTTGGTGAAGGTGTTGAGCGTGTTTTTCCCCTTTACTCGACAAATATTGATGAAATCACAGTTGTTAGACGAGGACGCGTGAGAAGAGCTAAATTGTATTACTTGCGAGCTCTAAGAGGAAAATCTGCGCGAATATCTGAAAAGACAAACTACAAACCTATGACTAAGCCTAAAGCATAAGAAGGATAGACCATGAAAACAGATACACATCCAGAATATCATGTAATCAATGTTAAAATGATAAACGGTGATATTATTCAAATGAAGTCGACATGGGGTGCCGAAGGAGATCAACTGTCTTTAGACATAGATCCATCGGCTCATCCGGCTTGGACTGGTGGAAACCAAAAATTACTTGATACTGGTGGCCGGGTTTCAAAATTCAAAAATAAATACGATGGTTTAGGATTTTAAATCCAACTTTAAGAAATTGAAAATGGGCTCGATCAGTCATCGGCCCATTTTATACTTAAATACTATATTTTGATATATAATAAATTTTTTCATTAAAAAGTATTACTCTTCAAAGACT
>JAQBUS010000131.1 GCA_027623875.1 Pseudomonadota bacterium | reverse complement strand
TACAAATGAAGTGATGCGCTATGTACCCCTTGTTTAACTATAACGCTCGCACATGTATTTCACCACTTTGGGCGGGGCACCATATCTTCCTAGCTAAATCAAATATAAATTTAACAAGCATTCTAAGTTAAGTGTATACACAACATAAAAACATTTTATAGATGTCTGAAAGCACTAAAAATTTAAATTTAACAGGCGGCAGCTTATTAGCGAAAAACTCGTTGTACAATATTTTGGGGCAAGTTTTTCCAACCTTGGCTGCAATCTTTTCAATACCCATACTTATTAATGCTTTGGGAGCCAGTGGATTTGGTGTTCTTACTTTGGTATGGATGGTAACCGGCTATTTCAGCTTATTAGATTTAGGAATATCGCGCGCCCTCACGAAACACCTATCTGAAAAATTAGGGCGAGGTGATCTAGACGACATCCCGAATCTAATCTGGACTGCATTAATGTTGGCATTTTTGATGGGTTTGATTGGAGTTCTAATGATTAGTCTAGGCTCCACGACGTTAGCATATGATGTATTTAAAATACCGTCAGTCTTGCAAGAAGATGTTGAGACAAGCTTTTATATTCTATCGATCTCCGTGCCTATAGTAATTTGTAATACAGTTCTTAGAGCTATTCTAGAGTCATACCAGCGATTTGACATTGTAAATATGATTAGAGCTCCCATTGGCTCACTCACTTTTTTGGGACCTGTTTTAGTTTTACTATTTTCCGAAAAGCTTTCACATATAGTTATCGCATTGGTGGCATCACGGCTGTTAGAATCCGCAATAACCTCCTTCTATTGCATCCGCATTGTTCCTACGATGCTTAGAAATGTTCGTCTGAATGTCTCATATATTAGTATGTTTCTAATCTTTGGTGGATGGATAACGATAAGCAGTATAGTTGGCCCTTTAATGCTCTACCTGGATCGATTTTTGATTGGATCAATTATTTCTATCACCTCAGTTGCCTATTATGCCACTTCTCACGAAATCATCATCCGTTTGATGGTTATCCCTGGAGCCATAGTTGGAGTGCTATTCCCCGCCATGGGGGCTGTGCTTGGTCCCAATCCAAGTAAAGCCGCAACTATGTTTTTTGCTGGGATAAAATATACATTTATTACGCTATTCCCTGTAATTCTGATTATTTTTATTTTTGCCGAAGAGGGATTAAATCTTTGGTTGGGAGATGAATTTTCTCTTCAGGGAACGACAGTATTGCAGCTGTTAGCTATCGGAGCATTGATTAGTAGCCTCTCCTATTTTCCCTTTGCTATGTTGCATACTGCAGGTCGTCCAGACCTTCCTGCAAAACTTCATCTGATCGAAAGCCCATTCTACTTAATACTAGCTTGGGTCTTAATTACAAGATATGGAATTGAAGGTGCGGCAATAGCATGGGTCTCCCGTGCTGCTTTTGATACAATTGTATTGTATTACATGGCAGGTCGAGAACTAAAAATAACTTATCCTATATCTCGCATATTGTTAATCACGTTAACACTCGGAGCTTTTTTGCTTGTTTCAATGTTTCTTTCTCAGGGGCTTTACTTTAAAATACTATCTTGTTCAATAGGGCTTCCCTTGCTATTAGTATTTAGTTGGAAGAAAATTCTTAACTCCAGTGAAAGAGCCTTCGTTCTCACATACGCTAATAGGTTATATGTCAGTCGAAAATCTTGACCAAGATAAACAAAGTTTATAGCCATACATGATTCAGAGAAATAAACCTAAGCCGTCTCGCAAGAATATTTTTGCGGTCGTCATCACATATCATCCAGATATCAAGTTACGCGAGCGAATTGAGCAAATAAGACATCAGGTAGATAAGCTTTTAATTATAGACAATAACTCAGAATCAGATTGCATTGAGATGATTCAAGGGATTTCTAAAGATTTAGATGTTGACGTAATTTTGAATGAGTCTAACCTTGGTATTGCAGAGGCTCTTAATCAAGGCTTTAAATATGTTGAGGGTTTCGGTGAACAATATTCCTGGGTGCTCACTCTGGACCAAGACACATCTTGCTACGCATTATTAGTTGAACAATTAATAATGGCATATGAGGATTGCCCTTTTCGGGATGAGGTTGGGATCATAGGAACTAATTTCAAAGAGAAAACAACAGGGCGCATCCTTCATAAAAAAACGCAAGCAGAAGATAATTGGGAGGAAGTGCAAAACTTGCCGACTTCTGGTTGTATTTTGTCGTTAGCCGTATTTTCGGAAGTGGGAGACTTTCGAAAAGACTTGTTTATTGATCATGTAGATACTGAATATTGTATGCGGTTAAGGTACAAAGGGTATCGAGTGCTAATCTCGCCAAAAATAGGTATGATCCACCCACTGGGATATTATCGAGTCAGTAAACTACACAAGTGGATCCGTGGAAGCTCCATGATAACGAATTATCCACCTCTGCGGCATTATTACTGGACGAGAAATGGAGTTACATTAATCAAAGAAAATTTTCTGCGTGACATGAGCTGGTCACTAAACCAAGCTTATTACCTATTTTTCAGGAGAATCATAACAGTACTGTTATTCGAGGATCAAAAAATCATCAAGCTAGGAAACATTGTACTTGGAGTCTGGCATGCTGTTTTATCTCGTGGAGGAGGTAAGAGCTGAGCGGCTATCTTTTATTAGTCATGCCTTTTTTAGCTTGAATGTCTATTGTTTTAAAGCCAAAAAAATTATTTATTTTTTGTCTTATTCGTTCAGGTAATCAAATGTTGATGCTATTATGCCCCTAGAATATGGCAGTTTGTCTGTTTTTGTGTAATTTAATTCTGGAAAGTTAAACTGATTTTATTAATAATTTTTGGTTACACTAGGTTTATTTAGATGATCTTGATAATACTTCAATCTTTTCAAGCTTGGCTTAGAGATATTCATGTTAGATTTTTACGAAATAGTTGGGAAGACCTATTGTGTTAACTGTAATAATGCCAATTGCGGCTGTAGATGAATTTCTACCTAGTGCAATTAACTCCATACAAAAGCAAACATTTCAAGATTATATTTGTCATATTTTATGCAGGCATTTAACCGAGGATGAGTTGAAACGCCTTAGCGCGATTGTTTCGGGTGACGATCGATTTGTTCTCCATCAGTTACACTTGAATGGTATTGCATTCGCCCTCAATTATGGCCTTAACCTAGTAAAAACGAAATATGTGGCAAGAATGGATGGTGATGATATTTGCTATCCGACTCGCTTTGAAAAGCAACTTAACTTTCTTGAAGGGAACCCCAATTACGTTATGGTGGGTTGTCGTGTCAAGTTGGTTGATGCTCGTGGTGAGGAGGTTAATCAAAAATTTAGGTTTTTTGAGGATGATCATGAGATACGTCAGGCGCTTAAATATAGAATGCCCTTATGCCATCCCGCTATAACGTCTCGCACCGACATCCTGCTTGAGTATGGGGGTTATACCTATGGCGCAACAGCAGAGGATCATGAACTTTACATGAGGATAGCGCGAAATCCAAACAACATGTTCAAAAATCTTCCAGATACTCTCTTCAACTACAGGCGACATGATAATCAACTTACAAATGCTCACAACGCCAATGAAGCTTATTATAATATTGGTGGTTTTATGTTCACTGAGTTTTTGCGCACTTGGAACCCTGCATACTTGATTGGAATTGTTGCAGTCCATCCTCTCTCTCGACAAAGCCGCCATCTTCTTAGAAAACTTAAAGGCTTTTTAACGAGCAATAATTTATAGCTATTTAGTTATTTTTAACACATTATGTAAAACTTAATTATGCGTGAGTATTAAATGAAATATTTAGTGATTGGTGGCGGCGGCTTTATTGGCAGTTATGTTGTAGACAAACTTCTTAGCGATGAATCTATTTCAAAAGTCATTGTTTATGATAATTTTTGCTCTGGAAAAAAGTGGCACCTCAAAGAACACATCGGTAATAAAAAGTTTCAATTAGTTGAAAAAGATATATATGACGATGAAATATTCGAGCATTCCGAGGATATTGATGTAACAATTATGCTCGCCGCGAATGCAGATATCGCCGCTGCAATGAGTGACCCTCAAATTGATTTTAATCAAGGAACATATCTACTGCAAATCGTTCTGGAGGCTATAAGGAAAGGGGGCTGTAAGAAGTTATTGTATGCCTCTGGCTCTGGTGTTTATGGCGAAACAGGATATGAATTTGTAAAGGAAGATTTTAGTCCAATGGAACCAATTTCCACATATGGAGCAAGTAAGCTGGGATGCGAAGCATTAATATGTAGCTATTGTCATATGTTCGATATTAAGGCATCTGCTTTTAGATTTGGTAACGTCGTTGGAGGAAGGCAAACTCATGGAGTGGCATATGATTTCATGAGAAGGCTGAAGGGCGATTCATCATTTTTAGAAATACTTGGAGATGGAATGCAAAGCAAACCATACATTCATGTGGAAAATGTTATTTCAGCTATGTTCTTTGCATTGCAAAATCAAAAGAAAGTATATGATGTTTATAATGTTGCTCCAAAAGATCCTGCAACTGTCAATGAGATTGCTGATATTGTTTTAGATCAAATGAAAATTGATAAATCAGATTGTGTATACAAATATACTGGGGGAAATAGAGGCTGGAAAGGCGATGTACCTATTGTGAGATTAGACACTCAAAAAATAACTGATTTAGGCTGGAGATCCTCAATGAATTCTGTAGAAGCTATAAGAAAATCTGTAAAAGAAATGCATGCAAATCTAGATAGTATTATTGGGCATGATTGATTTAAACTTCAAAGAATATTTCAGATAGTACAATATATAATGCTGATCATATATTTGGCAAAAGGGTCATGAAGCTTTTAAAAAGAATGTAGGAACGAATTACAATTAAAGGAGATTGTTTAAATGATATTAGTTAGAAGCCCTTTGAGGATATCTCTAGGAGGTGGAGGCACTGATTTACCATCTTACTACAAAGAGAATGATGGCTTTTTGATTGCAGCTGCAATCAATAAATATGTTTTTGTATCTGTAATGAATCCATTTAAAGATGGATACAAATTAAA
>JAQBUS010000130.1 GCA_027623875.1 Pseudomonadota bacterium | reverse complement strand
GCAAGCCGTCGGAGTTATGTTTGAACTTAAAATTCTTGCAAAAGAATTAATGATGATGCCGATGCCTAATGGGTCTAAAACGGTGGGTCCAAGCTTTGAGTATTTACCTCCCAAGAGTGCAGACATTGAATTTATTGAAATTCGTGAAAACGGACCTTATGTTGTGCATGGCAGCGTTCCCTTAGTTAGAAAAAAAAGAATTACAGGTGATAACGGGGAATCGATTGCATGGCAAAAATTAGAAAGTCAGAGTGTTGATGCAATTTTTGAACTCTGTCGATGTGGTAAATCTGCGAACAAACCGTTTTGCGATGGAACACATGATCGGTTTTTATTTGACGGAAGTGAAACAGCGAGGGTGGAGCCCATCAAGGCGCGACAAGAAAGTCTTCAGGGCGATGGAGTAAGGGTAAAGGTGGATAACTCTTATTGTATGCATGCAAAATTTTGTTTTAATCAAAAATCTGGAATTAGGAAGTTGATAACAAAAAAATCAGATGATAATGCAAAAATTAATCTTTCTGCTATGGTTGAGAGATGCCCATCGGGTACTTTTACCTATGAACTCGAAGTCGATGGGGTATATCAAGAGGTTGAGGCAGATCTACCAAAGCAAATAGCTATCATTTCGGCTGACAACTTGGAAAGCACAGCTGGTCCACTTTGGGTTAGTGGTAAAATTCCGGTAAGACGGTCAGATGGGCAACCGCTTGAGACACGTAACCGAATGACTTTGTGTCGTTGCGGTGCATCAAGTAATAAGCCTTTTTGCGATGGTAGCCACGTAAAAATAAATTTTAAAGAAGAGGTCTAGATAATCATACCAAAGCTGACTATCTAAAATTCTTTAAGGGCTTGGTGATTGATTTTGTTAACACAAAGTAACTTGTAGACTGACTGATGTTTTTTTATAATGAGGGAGCAGAATTTACTACATAGTGGACTTTTTAATTTTCAAAATAAATTTGAGAAATATGACTTTGAGTTGATTATTAGGGAGCCTTTTTCGTGCAATCACAACTAAAATTGATCTGGTTCGTAACCCTTGGTATAGCTGTTGTGGCAGCCGCTAGTATTCTTACACTTGCCCCATTCCTAAATGATATAGCCTTCAAGCCCGACGAGGGATTCAATTGGTATTTTTGGAAACGACCTGATCCAAATATTTGGTCACGTCTAAGTGTTTGGGGTAGTTATGTTTTGCATCAGTTATTTATTTGGGGAATTATTGTTTGGGTAAAAACTCACCGTGATAAAGTCAAAAATCGTAATTTTATGCATCCGATTAACTGGATATGTTTGGCAGGAACGGCATTTTTTGTGACTCTACATTACTTGCAAACGAAGTACTTTTATGATGGTTTAGGCCAGGATTTACCTGTAATTACCTCACAGGCGTCAGTTATAATACTGTTGGTAATCGTATTACTTATGGAGGCGCCCCGGCGTGGCTTGTTTTTTGGGTCTGGAAAAAACTTGTTTTCCAGCATTCGGCCTATTTTGATCGGGTATCACGGTTACTATTTCGCTTGGGCCATTACATTCACTTATTGGTATCATCCAATGGAAACGACATATGGTCACATAGTAGGTTTTTTATATACTTTTCTTTTATTCATACAGGCTTCATTTGTGTTTACCAGAGTACACAGCAACCGTTTTTGGACATTTTTTTTAGAGATTTCAGTTCTCATCCATGGAGTAATTGTTGCGGTAATCGCGGGTCAGGAGTTCTGGGCTATGTTTGCCTTTGGGTTTTTATTTCTCGTGGTGGTCACCCAAATGCATGGACTTGGTTTGCATCGAATTTGGAAATGGACAATCGCAAGCGCTTCGGTCGCCACCACAATGCTGGTGTATTCAGAGCGTGGGTGGGAAAAAATAAATGAGATATTTCGAATTCCGATAATCGATTATGCTTTGGTTTTTCTGCTTGGAGGAATCCTTATACTCAGCAAACGAATATTTCGATACACAAACAGCAAAAAAAATTAAAAAATAGTTATACTTTTTGCTTTAAAACTATCCTACATCTTTTCAAGAATAGAAACTCTTTCTGTAAATAACTTTGCATTAGGAACAAGATGACGATCAGTATTATCTTGCAACGTTGTGTAACGCATATCTATTGACATGACCTCACCTCGAACACCGCAGACATTAATAACATCTCCTATTTTAAATGGTTGATATAAGAGCACGAGCATTCCGGCCAATGTACTGGAGACAGCATCTTTAAACGCGAACCCAAGAGCAAACCCTGTCAACCCAAGACCGGCCACTAAAGCGCTAACATCAACTCCCCAGGTGCCAAGCATTGTTACCACTCCAAGAATAACAACTGCACCTCGAGAAAGTTTGCGCAACAACACGAGAATGCCCTGCCGGCTTTTTTCTTGTTTGTTGGCTAACTTATTAATTGCCAAGCCAATTAAAAACGCGACTATCAGAAACCCAAGTAAAACAGCTAAACCGCTTACAAATTGCGGGAGCAAACCGATAATAGATTTAGCACCAGTCTCAAAAGTTGTTTCTAACTGTCCCATTAATAATATAACCTCTTTTTGTGTGGCATATTCGTGGATAGCTTCATCCTTGGCAACGTTTTTTTTGTTATACAGATGAAGAAAAACCTGACATGGTACGATTAAATAGTTGAGGAGTTAGAAAAACTCTCAGGTTCGTTATCCAAATTCTTTTTTTCATTTTTCATTTTATCAAACTTTATGTATAGGGAGAAATATATAGTTTAAAGCAATCGCTTGTTGGGTTTTCATCGTGAATTCTCTTCGTTTATTTGTATAGATTTTAGTTAAGTAGTATTGGGGTCATTAATGACTAACAAACCTATCATTGTAATCGGGGCTGGCATGTGTGGTGTTTCGACAGCGATTTGGCTGCAAAGATCAGGTTTTAAAGTCATCTTGATGGATAAAGGAGCGCCAGGAATGGGTGCTTCTTATGGAAATTCGGGTTTGCTAGCTCAGTGGGCCGTTGATCCTGTGACATCACCAAATTTGTGGTGGGATGCTCCGAAACATGTTTTCAACCGGAATGCTCCATTGTTCATAAAATGGCCTTACTTACCTAAAATGTTACCATGGCTTTATAGTTTTATGTCTCACGCCTCTGACGCAGGTACCCATCGCATTGTAAGAAATTTAATTCCAATTTTAAGTGATGCAGTTGAACAACATAAGTCTTTGGTTAGTGGAACGCCCTTAGAAAAATGGGTTTTGGATAGTAAATTAAGTTTCGTTTACACCTCTGAGGCTGCATTTAAAAAAGATGCTTATAGCTGGAAGATGAAAGCACTTGCTGGACTTAAACCGACGATTATTACTGGGTGTGCTGTTCAAGAAGAGGAGCCTATACTTAACCCAGAAATGAAATGCTTGGCTGTTCTAGAAGGCCAAGGACACATTGCCAACCCTGGTCAGTATATAGCAGAGTTGACCAAGTACTTTGTAGGTAATGGAGGTCAGTTCATCCAAGCAGAAGTGCAAGAATTCCATAAATGCGGCAACCGTATATCTTACATTGACACTGATCAGGGTGCATTTGAGTGCAGCCATGTGGTCATTACTGCAGGAATTTGGTCTAAGGATCTGATGAAGAAGCTGGAGCTTAAAGTACCCCTCGAAGCTGAACGAGGTTATCATGTCATTTTTGAAAACCCAACTGAAATGCCACGAAATCCAATGTTGATGATTGAAGGAAAGTTTGGAGTGAACCCAATGGATATGGGTTTGCGATGCGCTGGAACCGTAGAGCTGGGAGATCACCATGCTGGTCCAAGTGAAGCTCCGATTAAGTTACTCAAAAGGCATACTAAAGAGGTTTTTCCAAACTTAAAGTATTCGAACACTAAAGAATGGATGGGTTTTCGTCCTTCCACGCCCGACAGTACCCCATTGATTGGCGAATTGGAAAAAAGTGGGATATTTGTAGGTTTTGGTCATCAACATGTAGGGCTTACAGCCGGACCTGTTACAGGTCGATTAATCGCACAACTGATTAATGGTCATGTGCCAAATATTGATATGACTCCGTACAAGCCGGATCGCTATACAGTTTAGCCTTTCATTAAACACTTGGAGAATAAGATGAAAAAAATACCGTTGATAATGAGTGGGGTTGTTCTCGTGGGATATGGAGGTCCCGAAATGTTGAAGTTTAGAGATGATTTAAGAACACCTGAACCCAGGGCTGGAGAAGTTTTGATCAAAGTGAAGGCAGCAGGCGTCAACAATACTGATATTAATACTAGGATTGGCTGGTACTCAAAATCAAATACTGGAGCCGAAGGTTCTAGCTGGTCAGGTGAGGCGTTGAATTTCCCACGAATTCAAGGAATAGATGCTTGCGGTGAAATTGTAGGTGTAGGTGAAGGATGTGATTCTAGACGTATTGGTGAGCGTGTTTTGGTTGAACCATGTTTGTACGAATCTGCAGGTCAAAAATTAGTACAGCCGTGGTTTTTGGGGTCAGAGTGCGACGGAGCGTTTGCAGAATATCTTACTGTTTCTTCTTCCCATGCGCATGAAATTTCTTCGAATCTTAGTGATATTGAGTTAGCTTCATTTCCGTGTTCTTACTCGACAGCAGAAAACATGTTAACACGGTGTGATGTTGGCAAAGGTGACAGAGTTTTAATTACTGGGGCTTCAGGTGGTGTTGGCTCTGCAGCAGTCCAACTAGCAAAGCGAAGAGGTGCTATTGTTTATGCTGTTACCTCTGAGACAAAGTTGTCTAACCTCTTAGAAATTGGTGCTGACCAATCTATCGATAGAAACAGTGATATCCTTGAATCATTGGGAAAAGACAGTATGGACGTGGTTATTGATCTAGTTGCGGGTTCAAAATGGCCAAACATTCTCGAAACACTCTGCGATCATGGTCGTTATGCTGTTTCGGGCGCGGTGGCCGGACCACATGTGGAGCTAGATGTTAGGACCCTGTACCTAAAGGACTTAAAGTTTTTTGGGTGCACAGCACTTGATAAAGGGGTCTTCAAAAATTTGATTTCTCATATAGAAGGTAAAAGTATCAGACCATTAGTTGCA